>NZ_VMMQ01000013.1:90554-110016 GCF_013277295.1 Streptococcus sp. 477 | reverse complement strand
AGTAACCATACCTACGGCAAGGCGAAGCTGACGTGGTTTGAAGAGATTTTTGGAAAGTATTAACACCTACAGACAAGCCTGACGATAGCAAGAACTACCCTACTCGATAGGTATCGGCTTTTGCTTTCTGAAAAAAATTATTTTAAGCAATTTGACAAAGCTAGCAACAAAAAATTCTATAAATATTTCCATGATAAAACGCATAGTATCAAGTCTTCTTAATCCCCTGATACTATGCGTGTTTGTGATTTTTAAGATTTTGTGCCTAGAGTCGACTCCTTATTTTAGATATTTGAAAGGAATCTCACTCCCACAGAGCCAGTTATAAACATGGTCATTGACAAAAACATTCATGGCTTCGTGGGCATACTCAGGCATGATGCGATAAGCCTTATCGCAGATCAAACGATTGTAAATCGCAAACTGGGTAATGGGATAGCAAACATCGTCGTCCAAGCCCGTAATCATCTTAACCTCACCTTGGATACGATGGGCAAGATTTTTGACATCGATATAGGCAAGGGTCGCCATGATTTCCTCCTCTGTTTCATGAAAAGGATCGTGGAACTTGAAATAACGGAAAAGTTCATCATAAGCCTCACTAGTATTGCCAATCTCAATCACCCGTCTGAAGTCTGACAAGAAGGGATAGATGGAAACTGTTTTCTGAATTCGAGGATTGAGCGCTGCTGCAACCAAAGCTAGAGCACCACCTTGAGAGGCACCATAGCTAGAAAGACGCTTCTCATCTACCTCAGGCAGATTAGCAATAATTTCAACCAACTGGTAAATATCCAGATAAACATCCTTATAAAAGAGGTGATCCCGACCCTCCACAGCACCACGGATAATATGTCCCTTAACCGTATTTCCTAGAGGAGAACGCAAACCGTCTTGTGAATAGCCCGACTGGCCTCGAACATCCATGGAAACAACACCGTAACCAGCTACGGTGAAGCCCAGCATGTCGGCCCAATCCCAGCCACGTCCCATATAACCATGAAAATGGAAGATTAGTGGAACCTTCTCCTCACTCTTTGGAAGAACAATGCGTGCATAAACCTTTCCTTCCTTGCTTCCTTCAAATGTTAACTCATAGCACTTGACTTGAGGAATGTGGAAATCTCTTTCCTCCAAGTGGTAGGATGGAGGTGTGGAAACATTTTTCACTTCCCCATCCCAGAAAGCATCAAAGTCTTCCGGAACCTCATCCCTTCCTCTATAGGTCTTAATTTCTTCTAGCAAAGCTGGATTTTTCATAGCATGCTCCTTTTATTTTGTAATCGTTACCACAACTGTAGCATATCTATGTAATCAATGCAAGAAAGAAGGGTAAATAGAAAGTGAATTTAGCTTTTCCTCCTTCAAGCCTATTGACTGAAAGTAGTTTTAGAAACGAAAAAAGAGCATTTCGCTCTTCTTCCTTTATTCAATCTTAGTTTTTTGCTTCTTTCTTTTGAAAAGTGCTTGGGTAATTTACTTTAATCGTTACTGTCATATGAGAGTCCTCGTTTCTTTTTGATGACTCTAGTATAAGGGCCAAACCTGAAAGCTAGCTTAAGTTTTCCTTAGAGAAAGCTTAATCCAGATGTTCTTTCTTTTCCAGATGAAAGGCAATCATGCGCCACTCTGGATCCTCTTGCCAGCCTTCAATAGAACTAATGTAACTAGCAACTTTTCTTGCTTCTTCTAAAATCGGAAAATCCTCGATAATATCAGCCACTTGGAACTCTGGAAGCCCTGACTGTCTGGTTCCAAAAATCTCACCAGAACCACGCATTTTCAAATCTTCCTCCGCAAGGACAAAACCATTGGTGGTTTCTGTCATGATGCGCATGCGGTCGTTCCCAGAATCAGTCTTGGGATTGGCAACGAGAACAGCATAGGACTGCTTGTCCCCCCGACCGACACGACCTCTAAGCTGGTGAAGCTGACTGAGACCGAAGCGGTCGGCATCCATGATAATCATGACCGTAGCATTAGGAACGTTGACCCCAACCTCGATAACCGTCGTCGAAACCAGAATATCCGTCTTTCTCTCTTTGAAATCCTGCATGATCTGGTCCTTTTCGTCACTCTTCATCTTACCATGTAGAAGAGCCACCTCTGCCTTGCCTGCAAAATGAGCCGTCAACTCCTCTGATAAGGCAATGGCATTTTTCAGATCTAGAGCTTCTGATTCTTCAATCAAGGGAGAGATGACATAGGCTTGAGAACCTTTTTGAATTTCCCCCTCTAACCAAGTCAAGACCTGAGGTAAGTGCTCATGCTTGATCCAGCGTGTCACAATAGGCTTCCGACCTGCTGGCATCTGGTCGATAATGGAAACATCCATATCTCCGAAGGCTGTGATGGCCAGCGTCCGTGGAATGGGAGTCGCCGTCATCATGAGGACATCTGGATTGTCGCCTTTTTCCCGTAAAATACGCCTTTGCCCCACACCAAAACGGTGCTGTTCATCGATGATAATCAAGCCAAGGCGAGCATAATCCACTCCATCCTGAATCAGAGCGTGGGTTCCGATAATCAAATCAGCCTCACCCTTGGCAATGGTCTCCAAGACTTCTCTCTTTTCTGCAGCTTTTAAGGAACCTGTCAAGAGAGCCAGTTTTAGGTCTGGAAAGAGACTCTGTAGACTCTCAAAGTGTTGCTCTGCGAGAATTTCTGTTGGTACCATGAGGGCTGATTGGTAGCCAGCTGTCACTGCCGCAAACATAGCCAAGCCAGCGACCACCGTTTTTCCGCTCCCCACATCCCCTTGCAAGAGACGATTCATGTGGTGATCCGACTTCATGTCTGTCAAAATTTCCTGTAAACTCTTTTCTTGAGCTGGGGTCAAGGAAAAAGGTAGATTTTCTTTAACTACTGTCACTTTTTCCTGAGACCAATTCAGAACCAGACCACTTCCCTGAACTCTATTTTCAGACTTGAGCGTCTGCAATTGCATTTGAAAATAAAAGAGTTCCTCAAATTTGATACGGCGAAGAGCCTGCTTGTATTCTGCCAAATCCTTGGGGAAATGCATGGCACGAACAGCCTGACAACGGGACATGAGTTTGTATTTGTCCAGCAAAGACTGGGGAAGATTTTCCTCAATCAAGAGGTCCAGTCCCTGATCAAAGGCTGTCTTGATAACTTTGACCAGACTGGCCTGACTGATTCCCTGAGCCAGACGATAGACAGGCTGGAGGTCATCTTCTACCTGAGCCAGAACCTTCATCCCAGTCAGACTAGCCTTAGCGCGGTCCCATTTTCCAAAGACAGCAAGAGTTGCTCCCAACTCTATCTTATCAGCTAGATAAGGCTGGTTAAAGAAGTTCACCGCAAAAACGACTTCTCCCTGTTTGAGGCTAAAACGCAGGCGATTGCGCTTAAAACCATAATACTGGACACTGGCAGGAGTCACGACTTGACCAGAAAGAACTGCCTTTTCACCGTCTTCCAGATCTAGCACCTGCTTAGTCTTAAAATCTTCATAACGGAAAGGAAAGTAGAGCAAGAGATCTTGCAAATTTTCAATTCCTAGTTTGGCGTATTTTTCTGCTGACTTTGGTCCCACACCAGGTAAGACATGCAAGGGTTGATGTAGATTCATGCTCCACTCCTTTCTTTTCTAATCATATTCTCTCGGAATGCGGTCGCTGAGAAGACAAACCACCTCATAGTTAATAGTCCCACGGTAGGACGCTACCTGAGTTGCAGTGATTTCCTTATCCCCATTGGAGCCAATCAAGGTTACCTTGGTTCCGAGTGGGTAAGGCTTAGGCAATCGAATAGTGATTTGGTCCATCGAAACCCTGCCGACAATTGGGCAAGCTTGGCCATCTACCAAGACAGAGAAATTTTCCATGTCTCTTGTCCATCCATCTGCATAGCCGATTGGCACGGTCGCGATGACCTGCTCGCTATCTGCCTGATAGGTCGCCCCGTAGCCCATGCAAGCTCCAGCTGAAACTGTCTTGACATGAACCAGAGCAGACTCCAAGGTCAAGGCTGGAATCAAGTCATAGGGTAAATCCAAGACCTCTCCGCTAGGATTAAGACCATACATGGCATCTCCCATACGGATCGCATTAAAAATAGTCTCTGCATGCCAAAGGGTCGTTGCCGAATTACTGGCATGAACCAGCTCTGGAAGACCTTTCATACTTGATAGAATGGTTTTAAACCGTTCTAACTGGGCATTAAAATAGTCATCTGATTCCTCATCAGCAGTCGCAAAGTGGGTAAAGATTCCTTCAACACGAACACCGTGTTGTTGGAGCAAGTCTTGAGCCTGATCAGCCTCACTAGCCTCTCTAAAACCAATCCGTCCCATCCCTGAGTCAATCTTGAGGTGAACTGTCAATCCAGTTAGGTCCGCTTCCTTATCTAAGAGTGCTTGAATCCACTCCAGTCCAGCCACTGTCAAGGTGATGTCATATTCTTTAGCTAGAGCAACAACTTCTAGCTCAGAAACTCCTAAAATGAGGATTGGCTTGCTGAGTCCAGCTTGTCTGAGTTCAATAGCTTCATCAATATTGGAAACGCAGAAGCCATCGACATCATCTTGAATCGCATTGGCAACAGCTACTGCCCCATGCCCATAGGCATTGGCTTTGACCACTGCCCACTTGAGTGTCCCCTCAGGGATATGAGCCCCCATTTGCTGAATATTGTGTCGAATAGCTCCCAGATGAATCAGAGCCTTGGTTGGTCTATGCGGACTAGCTTGCATGATTTTCCTCCAAAATGACACTGGCTGTCACAAACTGATCGGTATGGCTGATAGATAGCCAAATTTTTCCTGAAAATGGTGACTGACTAAAATAAGGCGCCCCGCGTTCATTGTTTAAGACTTCTAAATCCTGAAAACCGAGCTTGCCAATTCCCGTTCCCATGGCCTTGGAAAAGGCTTCTTTAGCCGACCAGCGACCAGCCAAATATTCGATTTGCCTGCGCCCTTTAAGACTGTTAAACCGTTCCATTTCCTTGGCTGTCAGCACGCGCTTGGCAAAGCCTTCATGTCGTGCAGCCGCTCTTTCTATCGAAGCCAATTCTTCGATGTCAATTCCGTGTCCAACTATCATTCTCATCAAAAGGAGTTGAGATTCCCCAACTCCATCCTTTTCACTTATTCTGCCAAGGTAGCATAGATTTCTTCTACCAAAGCCTCTGTATTTTCCCAACCTAGGCAAGGATCTGTAATAGAGCAGCCAAAGACCTCTGGTTGGTTTTGACGACCATCTGCTAGGTAAGATTCAATCATAAATCCTCGAACTGTCTTTTTAATTTTCTCATTCCAATCACGATTTTGCAAGGTCTGGCGAACAATTCGAATCTGCTCCATATACTGCTTGCCTGAGTTATCATGGTTGGTATCAATGAGGATAAAGGGATTTTCAAGTCCCATGGTTTCATAGCGTTCAATGGCTTGGAGTAGGTTTTCATAGTAGTAATTCGGCATATAATTGCCATACTCGTTAACTGCTCCACGGAGGATGACATGGGACAAAGGATTACCTGAAGTCTCAACTTCCTGCCCATGATAAAGGAAGGTTTGCTTATTTTGAGCAGCATAGATGGCGTTAAACATAACACCCAAATTTCCTGAGGTTGGATTTTTCATCCCTACTGGTGCATCAATCCCAGAAGCCACAAAGCGGTGCTCTTGGTCTTCCACAGAACGAGCTCCAACAGCATGGTAGCTGACCAAGTCATCCACCAAAATTAGATTTGACGGATAAAGCATCTCATCTGCCGTCGTCAAACCAGTCTCTGTAATCACTCGGTAGTGCAACTGGCGCACAGCCTGCAAACCGTTAATCAGGCTTGGAGCCTTAGAAGTGTCTGGCTGGTGAACCAACCCTTTATAGCCGTCTCCGTTGGTACGAGGCTTAGCAGTATAAACGCGCATAACCATGAAAATCTTGTCCGCTACCTTCTTTTGCAAGGCTGACAAGCGGCGGGCATATTCCAAGACAGCTTCTTCATTATCAGAAGAGCAAGGACCAATTACCAAAAGGAGACGGTCATCTTCCCCTGAAATAATGTCTGCCAATTCCCTGTCACGGCTTTCCTTGAGTCTCAAGGCTTCCGCAGACAATTGGGTTTCAGCCTTAATGACTTCCATATCGATTTCTTGACCTTTTTCAATAAATGCCATCTTATTCTCCTAACGTTTTGTAAATTTCTCTGACAAGAGCTTCTGTGTTATCCCAACCCAAGCAAGGGTCTGTGATAGACTTACCAAATACTTCTGGCTCATTTTGTCGACCATCTTCCAGATAAGACTCAATCATAAAACCACGAACGAACTGCTTAATTTTTTCATTCCAAGCACGGTTAATCAAGGTCTGGCGGACAATTCGGATCTGTTCAATATACTGCTTACCAGAATTGTCATGATTGGTATCAATGATGATAAAAGGATTTTCCAAGCCCATTTTCTCATACTGGGCAATGGTCTCAATTAAATTGTCATAATAGTAGTTGGGAATATTGTTACCATACTCATTAAGAGCACCACGAAGAATAGCGTGTGAAAGCGGGTTCCCAGTTGTTTCTACTTCTTTTCCTAAGAAAAGGAAACTTTGTTTGTTTTGAGCAGCATAAATCCCATTAAACATGACATTGAGATTTCCAGAGGTTGGATTTTTAAAACCAGTAGAAAATCCTGCCCCACTTGCCACAAAGCGGTGTTGCTGGTCTTCAACTGAACGGGCACCAACTGCCATGTAAGAAATCAAATCATCTACAAGCGGAAGGTTTTCAGGATAAAGCATTTCATCAGCAGTTGTCATCCCTGTTTCTGTGATGACACGATAGTGAAGATGGCGAACGGCTTTGATTCCATTGATAAGACTAGGCGCTTCTGTCGCGTTAGGCTGGTGAATCAAGCCCTTATAGCCATCTCCGTTGGTACGGGGTTTGGCAGTATAAACACGCATAACCATAAAGATACGATCTGCCACTTCTTCTTGTAGGACTGCCAAACGCTTAGCGTATTCAAGGACAGCTTCTTCGTTGTCAGATGAGCACGGACCGATTACCAAGAGAATTCGCTGGTCTTCTCCACGCATGATGGCTTCTAGCTCTTGATCGCGCTGTGATTTTCTCTCCAAAGCTTGGCCTTCTAATTTTGATAAGGCACGAACTTCTTCGATATTTATTTTAGGACTTTTTGCTGTAAATACCATAAGTCATCTCCTTATAAAGCAAACGGATACCAAGTAAAAATTTACTTTTCACAAGATATCCGCCTCTAAACTATCTCATTTTATTGTCTTTTACCGTGACAATTTTTAAACTTCTTACCAGAACCACATGGGCAAAGTTGATTGCGTCCAATCTGGCTCAAATCCAAATCTTCTGGCATACTTGCTTGGTGAGCAGCGATATTGCGAGTCGCTGTTGTACTGATATGGCGTTCTGCCTGTGGTCTTTCTTGTTCATGAATTTGTGCTTTCATCATCAAGCGTGTCACATCAAACTCAATCGAACCAATCATATCATTAAACATACGGAAACCTTCTGCCTGATACTCAACAACAGGGTTGTTCTGAGCATAACCACGAAGTCCAACCGCGTTACGCAATTGATCAAGGGCATCGATATGATCTGTCCACTTGTTATCCACCACTCGTAGAATCAAAACTTTTTGGAATTCTTTAACTGCTTCTTCATCGCGTAGTTTTGAAACCTGACTATCATAAACCTTCAAGGCACGTTGAAAAAGCTCTTCCTTGATGGCCTTATCAGACAAGCCTGACAAATCTTCCATCGTAATAGAATCTTCTGGAAGCAAGTTGTACTTAGCAAAGTTCAAAATTGCTTCAAGTTTTTCATCTTGTTTGGCACGCGCATGACCATCGACGACACGTTCAATCGTGCGTTTGTGCATAGCCTGAATTTCAGGTGCCAAGTCACGGTCTGCAGTGATGACATCGTAACGTTGAGCATAGATAATCTCACGTTGTTCACGCATGACATCGTCGTATTGAAGGACTTGTTTACGGGTATCGTAGTTATTTCCTTCGACACGTTTCTGAGCTGCCTCAACCTGACGCGTCAACATACGAGACTCAATGGCCTCTTCAGACATATTCAAGCGTTCAAATATGCCTTTCAAGCGTTCAGAACCAAAACGTTTCATCAAATCATCTTCAAGAGAGAGGTAGAATTGTGACTCACCTGGATCTCCTTGACGACCTGAACGTCCACGAAGCTGGTTATCGATACGACGACTTTCATGACGTTCTGTACCAATCACACAAAGTCCTCCAAGTTCACGAACACCTTCACCAAGCTTGATGTCGGTACCACGACCCGCCATGTTGGTTGCGATGGTAACGGCACCACGTTGACCAGCATTCATGATGATTTGGGCTTCTCTATAGTGATTTTTGGCATTCAAGACTTCGTGAGGAACACCAGCTGCGACCAATTTCTTAGAAATATAGTCACTAGTTTCAACCGCTACTGTACCAACCAAGACAGGCTGACCCTTTTGGTAACGAGCCTTAACGTCTTCGACAACCGCTTTAAACTTAGATTCGATACTTGCATAAAGAAGGTCTGAGTGGTCAATCCGTTGAACAGGACGGTTTGTTGGGATTGGAATCACACGAATGTTGTAGATTTCACGGAATTCTTCTTCTTCAGTCTTACCTGTACCCGTCATACCAGACAATTTCTTGTACATACGGAAAAGGTTTTGATACGTGATTGAGGCAGATGTCTTGGTTTCATCCTGGATTGGCACACCTTCTTTGGCTTCAATAGCTTGGTGCAAGCCATCAGAATAACGACGACCTTCCATGGTACGACCTGTAAATTGGTCGACAATCAAGATTTCTTGCTCTTCGCTCACCACATAGTCAATATCGAGAAGCATGATGTAGTTGGCACGAAGGGCGTTATCGATAAAGTGAGTCAAAGCCACGTTTTCGATGTCATAGAGATTTTCAAGCTTGAAGTAGCTTTCAGCCTTGTCAATCCCTGAATCAGACAAACCAATAGTCTTAGACTGCACATCGATGATGTAGTCGTCTTTGTCCAACGATTTTACATAGTGGTCTGCCATATGGTAGAGCTGACTGGTTTCAACTGCATTAGCACCTGATACAATCAAAGGTGTACGGGCCTCGTCAATCAAGATAGAGTCAACCTCATCGACCAAGGCATAGTTAAGCGGACGTTGTACCATGTTTTCAGCACGAACGACCATGTTGTCACGAAGGTAGTCAAATCCGATTTCTGAGTTGGTTGAGTAAGTAATATCACACTCATAGGCTTCTTTTTTCTCCATTGGAGATTTGGCAGCCAAGTTAATCCCTACTGACAAACCAAGCCATGAGTACAATTCACCCATCTCAGTCGCGTCACGTTCTGATAGGTATTCGTTAACCGTAACTACGTGAACCCCTTTGCCTGAAAGGGCATTGAGGTATACCGGCATAGTCGCAGTCAAGGTTTTCCCTTCCCCTGTACGCATCTCTGGCACGTCACCATGGTGAAGAACGATTCCCCCCATGACCTGAACCTTATATGGGAAGAGACCTAGGACACGTTTGGCACCCTCACGGACAACCGCAAATGCTTCATAAAGCAATGAATCCAGCGATTCTCCATTTTGATAACGTTCTTTAAATTCAACTGTTTTTGCTTTTAGTTGGTCATCAGTCAAAGCAGCCATTTGGTCTTCGTATTTGAAAACCTTGTCAGCCATCTTTTCCAGACGACGGATTTCTCCTTTATCATTTTCGATAATTGTTTTTAAAATATTAGCCATGTTTTTCCTTACTTTAAATTCCGAATATTTTAGAATGTTCTTTTAATTTTAGCACAATTACTGATTATTTTCAAGGAAGAATCCCCATTTTGAAAAGGAAAAAGAGGCTAGTTTTCAAGCTAACCTATCTGACTTTTATGATACTTTAATTGCCAAGAATCGGCAAAATAGCAAATAGGATAAATAAGTTAATCCAAAGAGAAAGACAGCAGATCAATCCAAAAACAAAGAGACTGACTTTCTTGGACAGCAAGGCCATCAAAATGGACAGAATGCCAAAAACTAGCAAGACTTTCTGTATGCTGAAGAGGTCAATCTTCCCCCCAGAATCGGACTGCCCCAAGGAAGAAAGAAGAAAGCAATCCATATTAACAGAACTAAACCAATATAGACCTTGGAATAGCGTGTAATAAATGATTTTAGATGTACCATAAGCTACCTCCTAAGCTTGTATATCTTTTGAATACTGTATATGCCCATTTTCGACAACTAATACATCTGTACAAAGGTCTGAAATATCTTCCGATATGTGTGATGTCAGGATAACCAGACCATTTTCTTTTTTAAGGTAAGATAAAATGACCTGTTTGGTTAACCTCACACTCTTCTCATCCAAAGCATTCATAGGTTCATCGAGAAAGAGTATAGATGGTTCGGCAATAAAGGCTTGGATCAAAGCCATTTTTTGTTTCGTTCCTAAGGATAAATGACGGTACTCAACGTCTTCAAATTCCTGTAAATCATAGTATTGAATCCAATCGGCAATTCTTTTTTCCGTAACTTTAGATGAAAAATACCTTAACAGTTCCAAATTTTCTCTCAGGGATAAATGAGATAGAAACTCTACCTTTTCAATTAAAATCCCTGCATCCTGAATATAATGATTTTTTACCCCGTAAACTTTGCCATCTTGAAGAACTTTTCCTTTGTCAAGCTTAATATAACCAGCAAGTGCCTTTAAAAGAACCGTCTTGCCAGATCCATTATCACCTTTAAGGCCATAAATTTTTCCTGATTGAAAGACAAGATTTAACTGATTTAAAATAGGTCTTTTCCCATAAATTTTCTGTCCATTTATAATTTCAAGTCTCATCGTTTATCCTTTCTTAAATTTCTCTTCCAAGCGACTAACAATCAAGATAACTAATAAACTTAAGAGTCCTAAATACACTGTTACAATATGATCCATCATCCATTCTTGTCCCACAAATGCTAAAAAATAGAGAAAAAAGGAAAAACCAGCGCCCGCACTAATCAGTGCTATCAGATAAGACAGTAGCAAGTACAACATCATTAACTGAGCAAGTAAAAAGAAAAGTACGACTGTTTTGAAATGAATTCCTAGAGGAAGTAAACCAAGGAACCAGACAAATAAATCTTGAGTAAAAAATTTAGAGATGACAACCAATCGTTTCCTTGTATAATCGAAAAAGGAGCTTGATTGATAGCGAATCAAGTGATGGTAATGGTCTGCCAAATCAGTTTCAAGCAAAATAACAGAGAGCCATCCTACCATGAAAAGCGAAAGGTTTAACAAGAGTTTGGGGATTTCTAAATTCACTTCAGAATAGTCATTATAGGAAAAGATTGAAATCAATTCTCTCTTGAAAAAGAGAAAAACATCCTGCTTTTGAACCGCTGTTGACAATAGATAGTTTATCAAAATCATCATCAGAACTATACGAAGTAGTAAAACGATCTTTCTCTTTAGCAAAATATTGTTAAAATTCTTAAACATTATCTTCATATTTTTCAAGCACCATATAAGGGACAATATAAAGGATATAAGGAGTAAAGAGTTTCATCAAACTGACATCCCCATAGCTAGCTTGCATCAAACTCGTCATAGGAACCATATAGTAAGGCAAGGCACTATAGAGTAACATAGAACCAAGCCAAAGAAACATCAAATAGGCAATTGCCGAACGAGTCACATTCCCTAAATAATCAACTATTTTTAAAAAATAGACTGCATTGATGAAAATACCGATTAGTAGGACACAAGTAAAGAACAAATAGCTTGTTATCTCTCCATCTAGGAGCCTTTGTAAACTACTCCCATCAGAAAATAGAGAATTCCATTCAAGAGGAGAAAAAGTCCCAAAGAAATAAGTTAAAATTGCAATTATCAGCACAGTCACTAAATATATCACACAAGGGATACTTGCAACTTGCAAAGTCAACTTTCTTTTTACCCCTTGATAACTCACTTCTCTTCCAATACTCAATCGTAAAACTTTATTTTTCAGCTCAATATATTGAAAACCTAGCAAAACAATGATGATTGGAATAATAAATGATTGATAAAAACCTAGATTGAACTGGAGAATACGAAAATCTAATGCTGATTTTAATAAGTCATTTTTAATTGCTTGTCCATCGAATTTAGCTAGATCGGGCGCATGAATATCAAAAAAGAAATAAGTCATCAAAACATCACGATAAACCAAAGCAAGAAAAAGCAAAGTAAGCAAGACATAAACAAATTTATGCCTTGCCAAAGTTAAGAGAGGAATCTTCATAAGCCACCTCCTATTAAAAAACCGATATAAATCAATGCCTCCCCGCTTTAGACTTCCCTAACTCCTTTCTTAGTCTAAGCATTTTTTTGAAACAAGAATAAGTTAACCTATTCAGACCAATAGCTAGCAGAATAAAAAGAAACCAAATGCCCCATAACTTGATATCTGTCAAATTTCTCAAGACGATATTGAAAAACAGAACTGAAATAACTGTCCAAGCAAGGCTAAAAAGAGCATAGAGGGGGATGTAAAACCAGTAAAAATAGTAAAAAATTGGGAAAAATTTACTTTCTCTATTATCCTTTTCAATCCAATTGAAAAAGTAAAACCAGGGCAATAAGATTATAAATTTAAACAAATGTTTCATCGATACCTCCTTTTTGATAGCGTTTTCTATTATTTTATTATATCAAAAAAATCCGGAACTGTCATTCCAGATTCTACTTTTTTATTTGCGTTTTCTTGCGATGAGATGAATCGGTGTTCCCTCAAAAACAAAGGCCTTGCGGATTTGATTTTCCAAGAAACGCAGGTAAGAAAAGTGCATGAGTTCTTCTTCATTGACAAAGATGACAAAGGTTGGTGGTTTGGTTGCCACTTGGGTCGCATAGAAAATCTTGAGACGTTTTCCTTTGTCTGTCGGTGTTGGGTTGATGGCAATGGCATCCATGATGACATCGTTCAAGACAGCTGATGGAATACGTGTATTTTGACTTTCGCTGATTTGCTTAATCATCTCAGGAAGTTTGTGGAGACGTTGCTTGGTTAAAGCTGATACAAAGATAATCGGTGCGTAAGGCAGGTATTGGAACTGCTCACGGATATCTTCTTCCCAGTTTTTCATAGTGTGGTTATCTTTTTCAAGCGTATCCCACTTGTTGACCACGATAATCATCCCTTTACCAGCTTCATGAGCAAATCCAGCGATACGCTTGTCGTATTCACGAATCCCCTCTTCCGCATTGATGACCATTAAGACCACATCTGAACGGTCAATAGCACGCATGGCACGCATGACAGAGTACTTCTCAGTATTTTCATAAACCTTACCAGACTTACGCATACCAGCCGTATCAATCATGGTAAACTCTTGACCATCTGTATCTGTAAAGTGGGTATCAATAGCGTCACGAGTTGTTCCAGCAACAGGACTGGCAATGACACGGTCTTCTCCCAAGATAGCATTAATCAAGCTTGATTTTCCAACGTTAGGACGACCAATCAAGCTAAACTTAATGACATCTGGATTTTCTTCTTCATATTCATTTGGAAGGTTTTCCACAATCGCATCTAGTACATCCCCTGTACCGATACCATGGACAGATGAGATAGGCAGTGGTTCACCCAAACCGAGGGCATAGAAATCATAGATATCATTTCGCATCTCAGGGTTGTCCACCTTGTTAACTGCGAGGATAACTGGTTTGTGGGTCTTATAAAGCTTACGGGCTACGTATTCGTCTGCATCGGTAATTCCTTCCTTACCGGACACGACAAAGACGATAACATCTGCTTCTTCCATGGCAATTTCTGCCTGGTGCTTGATTTGTTCCATGAAAGGAGCATCGACATCATCAATTCCTCCTGTATCAATCATGCTAAAAGAACGATTGAGCCACTCACCCGTTGCATAAATACGGTCACGTGTCACTCCTTCGACATCTTCTACAATGGAGATTCGCTCACCAGCGATCCGATTAAATAGGGTTGATTTCCCAACATTGGGACGTCCTACAATGGCAATAGTTGGTAGGGCCATAATTTCTCACTTTCTACAATAATTTCTTCTGTTCAAGATTTTTTCTAGTTGAGCTTGGTTCAGCTTGACCAAACTGTTCTGCTAGACGCTGACTCCAGCTTGTGGTCGCACGCGCCCCAGCATAGTCAGCCTGAACACGGTCATAAGCTTGGATTGCCTCAGTTGACTGTTCTTGGTATTCTTCCTCAAAGACTACATTATCTAGTGGCAGTCTTGGTTTCACATCATGAGTTTGATTTGGAACACCTAGTGCCATCCCAAAGACAGGATAGGTGTAGTCAGGCAGGTTAAAGAGTTCTGCCACTTCTTCTGACTTGTACCGTACCAAGCCAATAATCACACCACCATAACCCAAACTTTCAGCTGCCAGCAGGGCATTTTGTCCAGCCAAAGCCGCATCCACCGAACTAATCAAGAGACCTTCTACACCTTGGGGTTGGAAGGTGTCGGTATGAAGTCGGGCTCCCTTTTCTGCTCGGTTCAAATCTCCGACAAAGAGAAGGAAAACAGCAGACTGGCGAATGGCTTCTTGAGGTACCAATTCATACAAGGCATCTTTCTTCTCTTGACTTCGTACCACAATCACAGAGTAGGATTGGAAATTCTTCCAAGATGATGCCATCTGGGCTGCTGTCAAAATCTCATTTAAGTCTACTTGGGGAATTTCTTGCTCTTTAAACCTGCGCACTGAAGTATGAGCCTTCATCAATTTAATGGTTTCTGTCATCGACGGTTTACTCCTTCTAAACGAGTCTCCTCAGCCAAATAACGGATGCGTTCCATGACCCGTCTGGCTTCCCAGGTTTCGTCATTTCCATGTTTCACTTTCGCAAAATGCTTCTCCAAATCTTCAAAGTTGAAGTTGGATGTGAAAAAGGTCGGTAAATTTTCCTGCATCCGATATTGGAGAATGACCTGCAGGATTTCGTCACGCACCCAAACGGTTGATTGCTCGGCGCCAATATCATCTAAAATCAGGACCTCAGACAGCTTAATCTCATCCACCAAGGTCTTAACATTGCCATCACTGATAGCATTTTTGACATCAATGACAAAGCTAGGATAGTGGAGGAGAGTTGATGAAACACCACGTTTTTCTGATAAATCATGAGCTAAGGCCGCCACCATGAAACTTTTACCCACACCAAAGTCTCCATATAAGTAAAGACCTTTTCGAATAGCTGGATATTGCTCCACGAAGGCTAGTAGCTTTTCAAAAACTGGTAAGCGCCCCAAATCATCCAAGTCAACTTGAGCCAAACTAGCTTTCTTGAGACTGGCTGGTAGATTGATTAACTTGAGACGGTTCTTAATAGCCGCTTCTTTTTCAGCCGCGATTAGCTCAGGAGTTTCTTCATATGAAACATCTGCATAGCCATGATTCTTAACCAAAATCGGCTTGTAGCCTTTGGCAATATAATCCGTATCCCCACGGAGAAACTTGTCACGCTCGGTGATGTACTGATTAAACTTGGAGATACTGCGATTTAATTCCTCTGGAGTCAAGGATTCTTGCTGGATAAAGGCCGCAACATCAGGGTCCTTCATGATTTTCTGGACCAAATCTTGATAATAAAAACGGCTGGGTTGACGTTTGAGTACGTCTCCGACACTTTCCATCTAATCTCCTCCTTTTTCTAATCGAGCTAATAGTTCTTGCTTCTTACGTTCTAGTTCCAGACGAGTTTCCTCGCTGGTTTCATTCTTATATTCAGGATTACTCCATTTAGGAACATTGGTTTTTACTGGGGCAGTCTGATTCTGTTTTTGTGTTTTTGCTTTCTGCCCTCGCTCACGGATGCGCAAGACTGCCTCTTCTGCCGAATGAATCTTTTGATAGGCATAATCATTAGCCACCTTCATGGCATATTTCTCATTGATGTTTGCCGAATCCACCTTATTAAAGGTCAATAAGAGAATGATATTAATGACTTCGTCCAGCAAGCCCAAGCCAGCCATCTGTTGCAAGAGTTCTCTTTCTGTTTGGGTAATGGTTCCCTTGCGTGTTTGCTTGATTTCTGCCAAGAACTGCAGGGCAGTTTTACTTTTGGCTTCTTTGATAATGGTTGTTTCCTTAAGACTAAAGTCAGAGGAAACTGGTTTTTGAGCAATTTTTTCACGCATGCGTTTGGTTGAAATAACCTGAGAAACAGCTGTTGACTTGGCCAATTGATAGGTTTCAAACCAAGTCCATTTCTTCTCCTCGGCAATAGCAAAGAGGTTTAAGACATCGGACTGCTCATCCGCAAAACGAAGTCCATCTCGAGCCATCAGCTGGCGAAAATGTTCCAAGTCAAAATCATTGGCCACTTTCTTCTTGAGACCAAGGTCTTCTTGACTGCCTAGTTCTGCCAATTCTGGAAAGACTTGATTGAGTGAGACAGGTATTTCTTCACCATCAGCACTTTCAACTTTCAAATCCTCCACAGCTACATCGCCAATCTTTTTCTCTAAGAGTCTGCGATAAACAGGATGCCCCAAGAAGTCTTGACTAGATAGAGGAGCATGGAGGGCTAGCTGATAAACATCCCCCTTTTGATAGAGAGTCAAGAGATTAGAAGCAGATAAGATTTTCAATGATTTTATCAGTCTATCCATCCCAAAGTTGAGATGATTGAGGATACTTGAAAAAAGATATTCCTTTCTACCATTATCCCAAAAACTAATCGTATAAAGATAAAGGCTCAGTGCCTCCTGACCGATAATCGGGAGGTAGCACTGTACCAGAGATGAGGTATCTTGCGACACCCGATTATTCTTTAGATAAGAAAAACGGTCAATTGGCTTCATTTATCTTTCCTTTTTCTTTTTAGAGGACTGGGTGATTTGTTGGAGCAAGCTCTCTAACTCACTGACATCCTTAAAACTACGATAGACACTAGCAAAACGTACATAGGTAATCTCGTCCAATTCAGCCAACTCCTCCATGACGAGTGAACCAATGTCCTCACTTTGAATTTCATTTTCATTTCGACCACGGAGTTTCTGTTCGATACGATTGACTACCATGTTGATTTCATCACTTGACACAGGACGTTTCTGGGCTGAGCGGATAATCCCATTAAAGATTTTATCTCTGGAGAATTGTTCCCGTGTGCCATCTTTTTTAACAACCACTAAGGTTCTTTCTTCTACTCGTTCGTAAGTTGTAAAACGGTGTTGGCATTCGTCGCACTCACGTCTTCTACGAATGGTGTTCCCTTCTTCTGCTTGGCGACTATCGATAACACTTGACTTGGTAGCCCCACATTTTGGACAACGCATCCTTTCCCTCCTTATCGTTTTCTTTTCATTATACCATTTTTTAAGCGATTCCCAAAACAATTCTTCTTTTTGCTTGACAAGTTTTTTGTTTTGTTGTATTATTTAATTAAGACAAAAGAATAAGAGAAAGGAGACTAAGATGTCCTGGACATTTGACAACAAAAAACCCATCTATTTACAGATTATGGAGAAAATCAAACTTCAGATTGTTTCCCATACACTGGAACCCAATCAACAACTTCCAACCGTGAGGGAGCTAGCTAGCGAGGCTAGTGTCAATCCCAATACCATCCAAAGAGCCTTATCAGACCTTGAACGAGAAGGATTTGTCTACAGCAAGCGAACAACTGGACGATTTGTGACTAAGGATAAGGAGCTAATCGCTCAGTCACGCAAACAATTATCAGAAGAAGAATTGGAACACTTCGTTTCCTCCATGACCCATTTTGGCTATGAAAAAGAAGAACTACCAGGCGTAGTCAGTGATTATATTAAAGGAGTTTAAGCCTATGTCATTACTAGCATTTGAAAATGTATCCAAATCATATGGAGCAACACCAGCCCTTGAAAATGTTTCTCTTGACATTCCAGCTGGAAAAATTGTCGGCCTTCTTGGGCCAAACGGCTCAGGAAAAACAACCCTGATTAAACTAATTAATGGCCTCTTACAACCAGATCAAGGACGTGTCCTCATCAACGACATGGACCCAAGCCCAGCAACCAAGGCCGTTGTAGCTTATTTGCCTGATACGACCTATCTCAATGAGCAAATGAAGGTCAAAGAAGCCCTAACCTACTTCAAGACCTTCTATAAAGATTTCAATCTTGAACGCGCTCATCATCTACTTGCAGACCTGGGCATTGATGAAAATAGTCGTCTCAAGAAACTATCAAAAGGAAACAAAGAAAAGGTTCAACTGATTTTGGTTATGAGCCGTGATGCTCGTCTCTATGTTTTGGATGAACCCATTGGCGGGGTGGATCCAGCAGCCCGTGCTTATATCCTCAATACCATTATCAACAACTACTCACCAACTTCTACCGTTTTGATTTCTACCCACTTGATTTCTGATATCGAGCCAATCTTGGATGAAATTGTCTTCCTAAAAGACGGAAAAGTCGTCCGTCAAGGAAATGTAGATGATATTCGCTACGAGTCAGGTGAATCCATTGACCAACTCTTCCGTCAGGAATTTAAAGCCTAAGCAAAGGAGATTATTTATGTTTTGGAATTTAGTTCACTACGAATTTAAAAATGTTAACAAGTGGTATTTAGCCCTCTACGCAGCCGTGCTAGTCCTTTCCGTTCCCCTGGGAATGCAAGGACACTACTATTCTTATATATCTTTCAAAGATAGCCAACCTTTCCTATTTATCTTTCTGGCTCTCGTCTTTGGCGGCTTGATAATTACACTGGGGATTTCAACTCTTTTCTTGATTATCAAACGCTTCAAAGGTAGTGTCTATGACCGCCAAGGCTATCTGACTTTGACCTTGCCAGTTTCTGAGCACTATATCATCACAGCTAAATTAGTCGGAGCCTTCATCTGGTCTATACTTAGCTCGGCTGTACTGGCTCTAAGTACTTTTCTTATTGTGACTATAACGGTTCCAGAATGGATGTCACATTATGACTGGTTCCCACTTGTAGGAACATACCTTCCTCAACTCTCTCTTGTGGGGTTATCCCTCCTACTAAATACCATTTCCAGTATCCTCTGCATCTACTTGGCTATTTCCATTGGACAACTGTTCAATGAATATCGTACAGCACTTGCTGTTGTAGCCTACATTGGTATCCAAGTCGTCATTGGCTTTATTGAAGTTTTCTTCAATACCAGTACTAACTTCTATGTCAATTCACTTGCAGGATTTAATGATAATTTCTACATGGGAGCAAGCGTAGGCATTGTTGAAGAACTCATATTCATAGCTATCTTTTACCTCGGAACCTACTACATCTTGAGAAACAAGGTTAATTTGCAATAATTTTAAAATCAAAAAGGATAACATCTCATCACAGAGAGGCTATCCTTTTTGATTTTATCTCATTTTCCGTCTAACTTTATCTTACAGACGAATCCTTCTAACCAATTAATACTCTTCGAAAATCTCTTCAAACTACATCAGCTTCACCTTGCCGTA
>NZ_VMMQ01000013.1:60383-90504 GCF_013277295.1 Streptococcus sp. 477 | reverse complement strand
ACCTCAAAGCAGTGCTTTGGGCAAGCTGCGGCTAGCTTCCTAGTTTGCTCTTTGATTTTCATTGAGTATAAATGGTAAAATCTGATTTAAAGGTCTTGTTTAATTTCTCTATTGTGACACTATCATTATATTCCTTACATATTCTCATAGCTTTGGAACATTCTTTTTTGCCTAACTCTACTTGATTCGTTTTTATGAGATAAATACCTTTTAAAAAAAGCAAATAAGTCTTTTCAAAATAATATCCTTGTCTGGTCAGTAAATTTTCTAAATCATCTATAAAAAATTGAGCGCTATCTAACAAATTATTTTTTAATAATAATTCTAAATTAAATAAATATAAAGGAATTACTCTATGTGTTCCCATATCTGTTTTTAAAAAATGTCGTGTTTTCTTGATTACAGCTCTATAAGGAGCATATCTATTATGCACCCCCCTATGTCTCTTGGGAAAGGGGAACTAATGAGAATCACAATAGGCTCATTCGGAGATGGTTACCTAAAGGAACTAAGAAAACGACTCCCAAAGAAGTCGCATTCATCGAAAATTGGATTAATAACTATCCTAAAAAACACTTGAACTACAAGTCCCCCAGAGAAGACTTCTTGATGGAGAACTTGAAATTTGGCAATGAAATAAAGACTATACAAATTGATTAGGGAATTTAAAACATAGTAGATTGAAACTAGAATAGTACACCTCTACTTCTAAAACATTCTTAGAAATCGATTTGACTGTCCTGATCGATTTATCCTGTTCTTATTTCATTTCACTATAATTTCTAACAATATTTTAAAAACTGAACCGTACTATTTCAACTTCAATACATTACAATATTGATAGGCACAGTTCCCATACCTGTCCAAATTCGAATAACGTTTAGTATAAATTAGAATATGACTACAACATCACAAATAATTAGACTATCTATAATATCTACGATGTAACATATACATAGGAAGCACCGTTATCAAGAGCGCCAAGGCTATCAACCAGATAAGATGAAGATACAAACCTGTCACCTCACCTCCCCATATAATACGAATCATGCGGGTAGCGTGATACAAGGGAGAAAACCAAGTCAAATCACCAAGTATTGGGGGCAAGGAAGTAATGGGAAAGAAGGTATCTGAAAACATATAAAGAGGACGGATTACCAAAACATTGTAGTAATTCAGAAATTCCCTAGACGGTGCCAAGTAGGTAAAGATTAGTCCTAAAACACCAAACAAATAACCCACTATAAATAAAATCAGAGGAATCAATAACATCAAGACATGAAAATGCGCTGTGATAAGCATGGAAATCAGCCAAAAAATCCCACCGAAAATCACTGCACGAATACCTGCCCAGATAGCCTGACCCACCACAATATCACTCGTATTGATTGGCGTCATCAACATAGCATCATAAGTCTTTTCAATCTTATACTGGATAAAGGCATTGACCGTTGTTTCTGCGGTGGCCGCAGACATGGCAGTCGCAGCAATTAAACCTGTAATGACAAAATCACGGTAGAGCATACCGTTAACATGCGTCAAGTAGGCACCAACTCCAAATCCCATTGCTAAAAGATAAAAGAGGGGGTCGATAAGGTTGGGGACAATTGAAATTTTAAATAAATTTCTAAAACTCATGTAGTTGCGTACCACAACGTGTCCGATGGACTGAAATGATAACTTAAACATGCAAGTCCTCCTTCTCTGTCCCAGTCAACCCCAAAAAAAGCGTCTCAAGGTTGTCAGCATCATACTTGATGAGCAAGTCTTCTACAGTTCCTTCTTCTTTGATAGTCCCTTGGTGGAGCATCAGCACCCTATCTGTCAAATATTCAATCTCATTCATATAGTGGGAAGTAATAATGATAGAAACACCTAATTCCTTCAACTCCAAAAGTTTATCCCAAATAATATTGCGGGATTGAATGTCTAAACCAACTGTCGGTTCATCTAAAATGATAATATCAGGCCGATTGATGAGAGCTCTTGCCAAGACAAGACGTCGTCGCATCCCACCCGACAGCTGATTCACCATCTTTTGCGCATGTTTGCTCAGTTGAACAAAATCCAAGAGAGAATCGATTCTCTTCCTAAGTTCGACAGATGAGATACCATAACATAGACCGTGAGCAAAAAGATTATCATAAACATTCAAGGTCATGTCCAGCATATCCTCCTGCCCTACAATACCCAGACAAGATTTACTCTTACGACGATTGGTTTCAATATTTTGCCCCAAGATATCAATCTCTCCTGAGGAAATTGAGGTCAGTGAGTAAATCATCTTTAAAGTGGATGTTTTGCCAGCACCGTTGATTCCCAAGATACCCAAACACTCTCCTTCTCCCAATTCAAAGCTAATTCCCTTGACAGCTTCATAAGAACCATATTGCTTTTTTAGATTTTTAACACTTAACTTCTTCACTCTTTCTTCCCCCCACAAATAGAGCATGTTGGATACTTTGTTAATTCATCAAAATGTTGTTCGAATGTTATAAAGTCAATTGAGAATCTTTTATTAAATGTTAGCAATGCTTCGTATCCCCAAAAAATATATCTTAAAATTTCAAACGAAATAAAATACCCTTGAAATAGACAAGCAGAACCTAAAGCACCATTCGGAGTTCTGAACATCTCTAGTTCCAATGAATTTGTCATCGTACGAACAGTTTCCAACTCCTCAGCATACTCAGGAATTTTTTCCAAATCCTCTAAAAACTGACAGTAATAGCACGCTGCTTTATACGGAATAATTGAATATACTTTCCCATTTTTCTTACCCACCACAGCAGACAGACATAATTTATTGTATTGAACACAAGCTTCATTGACCCAAAAATCAATATAGCCTGTTGGATAATCTGCAACATTTACTACGATATCACATTTTGAAGTTTTTATTAACTCATCAACATCCTCTTTTGAACCTATCTCTTTATCAAGTACCTCAAATTCAATTAAAGGATTAAACTTTCTAAGCGACTCTTTTGCAGCCTCTACTTTTCTTTTTCCAATATCAGATGTCGAATACAAAATTTGTCTATTGAGATTACTAGCTTCTACCGTATCAAAATCAACTGCTGTAATATGCCCTATACCTAATTCAGCCAATGCTAGACAGATATTACTTCCTATACCACCAATACCTAAGAGCAAAATACGCGTCTTTTTTAATTTTAACTGATAATCATATTTTGTTAAAGATAATGTATCTAAAGTATTAAAAAAGTTAAGATTTACGGAATATCTGTCCAATTCTTCTGAAGTTAATTCAGTTGTAGTAACAAAATTATCCTCCAAATACCCTAGTGTATCTAGTAAAGAAATACTTTCTTCTACCTCATTAGGGGACAAGCTATCAACTAAGCTACAAATTTCATTGATTGTGTATTGTCCATCGAGGAGCTTAATGAGCTGAGTATACTTCTCATCCAGATTCTCAATCTCAATACCATAATCTTTTCCCATACCTAATCTAATTTTATCCTTTAAAAATAGGACACTATGAATATCTTTAATTTTAGGTAAATTCAATTCTATTTCCTCCTAAAATAGACAAAAGGAATGGAAAAATCCATTCACTTTTGAAAAAATGTTGAGAATGTAATCTTAAGATTAACGTCCTTCAACTGTGGATACTGCTGCAATTACTTTTGTAATTTTCATTAGAATTTACCTCCATTTAAACTCAGACAATAAAATTTAAAATATTCTCTAGTAAAACATTTTAAAAATCTATTTATCTTGTGCTTTAATTATAGTATAATAAAAGATAGAAAATCATCGATATATGAAATTTGGAGAAAATTTTTATGGAACCAGATATTTTCATCATCACAAAACTCTTATCAGACCCTTCTCGGATGCACATTTTAGATATTCTAATGGATGGAAAAGCTCACACGGTTAACAAAATTGCCAGCTTTACCAAAATCAAGCAACATACTGTCAGCTATCACCTCAAATTACTTACCGAAGCACAGGTAACCACTCTACAAACCTATGGACGTTTTCATTATTATTCCTTAAAAAGTGCTGCCATTGCAGAAATGCTGGAATTTCTCAGCTTCTACTCTCCTCAGCGTGATGTCAAAAGTTATAAACAACACATTCACAAAAAGGAATTAAAGGTCGCTCGCACCTGCTATGACCATATTGCTGGTGAGCTTGGCATTTCCATTACCAATTATCTCTTGCAAGAAAATCTCCTCAGCGAATCAGAAAAAGACTTCCAACTCACTGAAGCTGGGAAGTCTTATTTCCAAAGAAAATTACACATTGATACGGATGAATTGAAAAAGAAAAAACGGAAATTTTGCCCTAAATGTTTGGATTGGAGCGAACGTAAAAATCATGTCGGCGGAGCTCTCGGCAATGCTCTTTTAGAATTTTTCAGTGAAAAACAATTGGTCATCCCTACACAAACGCCACGTTCACTTACCATTACAGAGCAGGGCAAAGAATTCCTCGAAAAGGAGTGGGGGATTTAAACATGGATTTTTAAGCAAATAACTGTCCATACCAATTCTATAACAACCTCTCTATTCCCCTTACTCTCCCAACTGGGCACTGTAGGCGATAATCTGATCAACCGTATCAGACAAGAATTGGATGGTATCACGAAGTGGTTTGTCTGTTGAAATATCGGCTCCGATAATCATGGCTGACTCAAGCGGTGTCTTGCTACCACCTGATTTGAGGAGATTGAGCCAGTCTTCAGCTCCGGTTTCAGAGTTTTTAAGATGAAGGTAACCAGCTGTCGAGATAACTAGTCCTGCTGAGTAAGTATAACTATACAAGCCCATGTAGTAGTGAGCTTGGCGCATCCAAGTCAAAGCTGCATCATCGTCGATTTCAATGGCATCTCCCCAGAAATCGGTCAAAACTTCCTTCATAATGCTGTTGAGTTTGCTTGCTCCGAAAGTTTCTCCTTCTTCAATCAGTGTATAAACCTTGCGCTGGAAGGCTGCTTCCAAGAGGTGGGTGATGAAATTATGGAAGTAGGTGTCTGTCAAGCGATGAGCCAGAGCGAAGCGTTTTTGACGTGGGTCATTAGACTGGTTCTCTAAGTAATCACTGAGTAGCAATTCATTGAAGGTCGACGGTGCTTCAACATAATAGGTCGACATGTGGGCGTTGAAATAGCTTTGATGATTGTCTGAAAAGATGAATTGACCAGAATGCCCGATTTCATGAATCAAGGTATAGACATCGCTCAAACGGCCTGTCCAGCTCATGAGTACATAAGGGTGTACGCGATATGGGTCCGCCGCATAACCACCGGAATCCTTGCCACTGTTAGCAGCAAAGTCCACCCAGCGCTCTTCTTGGTAACGAGCAACTTCCTGACAATATTCTTGCCCCAAAGGTTCTACCGACTTCATGACCAAATCATAGGCATCGTCAATAGTCACTTCAGGATTGAGGGCGCTGTCCAAGTCCAATTTCCAGTCTGCAAAGGTCATCTTTTCAAGACCATTTACCTTGGCAACATGCTTGAGGTATCTCTGAGCGACTGGTGCAAAGTCCTTCATGATGAGGTCAATCTGGCGATCAAACATGACACGGTCCACTTCTTGTTCAGCTAGAAGATAGTCAAAGACAGAGTCATATCCCTTCATATCAGCCAAGAGTTTTTCAGACTTGACCTGAGCCAGATAGGCTGCTGCAGCCGTATTTTGGTGCTTACGAAGTCCCTCTGAGAAGGAACGGAAGGATTTCTCACGAACCTCAGCATCCTCGTGATTTTGGTAGAAATTCTCATAGGTGACAAAGCTGTTTTTATAGGTCTTGCCATGGGCTTCAAAGTCAGCCATTTCAAAATCCCCAGCTCGCATCTTAGTATAAATGTCCTGCGGACTATAGAAAACTTCACCGAGATTTGTCAAGGTCTTCTCCACATCTGCCCCTAAGTAGTGGGCTTTTTTGATTTTAGCCTGACGAATGGCAGCTGTTAAATGTGGCAATTTACCCAAACGGTCCAAGACTTCCTCGTCTGCTGCCACCAAGGCATCGTCAAAGAAGGTCAAGGCTACGCTGGCAGCTGTTTCAAATTCCATCCCAGCTTGGGCAATATTGGCAAATTCGTCATTGCTATAGTCCGTCGTCTGAGGCATAAAAGCATAGTTGCCAATATGGCTCATCTGAATGTAGATCTGTTCCAATTCCGCAAAGGCCTTCTCGAAATCCTCAAAAATGTGAAGATTGCCCTTGTAATCACGGCTAAACTGATTGATGTCTTCGCGAGCTTTCTCGATTGCACGCAAGAAATCCTCACGGTCTTGGTATAGGGCTGTTAAGTCCCAGAGTTCCTTCTCTGGAAATTCTGAACGGTGTTTTTGTTCCATTTTCTTCCTCTTATTTCTCTAATTCTAATAAAACACTAAGGGCTGATAAAGCGTAAAGTGGTGCTGTTTCTGCTCGCAAAATACGAGGACCAAGTCCTGCAAGAACCGCTCCCTTAGCTTCAAAACTCTCAATTTCTGCAGGTGAGAGACCGCCTTCTGGACCAAATATAAAGAGCAATTTATTTCCCTTCTCGAGTCCAGTAACTGCTTGTAAAAGCGCAGCAGCTTCTCCTTCTTTAGCCGACTCTTCATAAGCCACTACGATAGAGTCAAACTGGTCCAGCTGAGCTAGAAAATCTGCTTTTTTCTTGAAAAGTTTAATACTTGGTACAATATTACGCTTGCTTTGCTCGGCTGCTCCAAGGGCAATTTTTTCTAGTTTTTCAACTTTTTTACCCAATTTCTTGCCATCCCACTTGGCAACGGACCAATCGGCAGGGAAGGCCCAAATCTGGCTGGCACCTAGTTCCGTCACCTTTTGAGTGATAAACTCCAACTTATCTCCCTTGGGAAAACCAGATGAAATGGTCACTTGAACGGGCAGTTCCACATTGTCATCTAGTTCTTCTACCAATTCAAACTGACGAGCTTCCACATCCAGCACACGCGCCAAGCGCTTAATTCCATCATCAAAGACCAAAGTAACCTCATCATCTTCTTTCAAGCGCATAACCTGAAACATATGCTTGCTGGTTTCCCTGTCCTCGATGGTGACAGGAGAGACTGCACTCCCCTTGACAAAATACTGTTGCATCCTAGCCTCCAATCACACCTGAAATATCCTTGGTCTTCTTGAAGACGCAGGCATTCCATTCCCCTTGAATCATATGGGTTTCAAGGAAAAATCCAGCTGATTCAGCCGACTCGCGCACCATGTCCCACTTATCCTTGATAATGCCACTCATGATCAGGTAGCCTTCGTCCTTAACCAAACGATAGGCAACGTCTATTAGATGAATGAGGATATCCGCCAAGATATTAGCCACAATCACATCTGCCTCAATCTCAACTCCCTTAAGCAAGTCTCCTGCTGCTACATGGATGTTTTCCATACCAGGATTTAGCTCAATATTTTCCTGAGCAACACGAACCGCCACATCATCTAGGTCATAGGCGAAGATTTCCTTGGCACCAAGTAGCGAGCTGGCGATAGAGAGGACACCTGAACCAGTCCCCACATCCAGCACCGTTTCGCCACCACGAAGGACCTGCTCCAAGGCAAAGAGACTCATCTTGGTTGTCGGATGGGTCCCCGTACCAAAAGCCATACCTGGATCCAGCTTGATAATCTTTTCTCCCGCAGTCGCCTCATAGTCTGTCCACGACGGCACGATAGTCAAATCATGAGTAATACGAGCTGGCTCATAATATTTCTTCCAGTTGTCAGCCCAGTCTTCCTCAGCCAAGGCAGTCGTACCTATTTTTAACTCTCCCAAATCCATAAAATCCGTCAATTCTGCTAAGCGAGCCTGCAAGTCCGCCTCAACCACTGTCACATCCACCGTGTCAGGGTAGTAGGCTGTCACAACGATTTCTTCTTGCTGCTCCACCTCTGGGAAAATCTCGCCAAAGCGGTCAACATTTCCCACATAGTCCATACTGTCTTCAATCGCAACACCTTGCGCTCCCAGCTCAATCAAGAGATTGGAAACCAATTCCTCTCCCTCACGCTTCACTGTAACTTTTAACTCTTGCCATGTTTCCATTATTAAGATACCAAGCCCGTAAAACACAAAGCCAAAATAGGAAACTCTCTGAAGACGTTTGTGTCTAAGAGAAGTTTATCTTTTTGGCACCGTGTTTAGGGCGGGTTCAGTTTAGAAATTTAACCGAACCATCCTTTCTATTTCTCTATCAATTTTTTCATGTAGACCATATCCATGCCTTCTTTTTCAGCCTCAATGTGGATTTGACGATAGCCGTTTTTCTCGTAAAAAGCAACCATGCCTGCATCCTGTAACACCGTACACAAATCCCATTGTGTGATGGTTGGAAATTCTTTTTCCAGTAAGCTTAAACCTTTAGATCCATACCCTTTTCCTTGATACTGAGGCAAAATCGCTGCCGTTCCCAACCAAGCTTTCGTTAACTCGGCATTGGTCTGAACTCGTAAAAATCCGATGTTTTCTTCATCTTCTTTTACAAAGTAGTAATAGCTATTGGGACGCTCGACTAATTTCCACTTAATTCGTTCGCAGTCCTCGAGATAAGGGTCATATTCATCATGGTATTTTTCATAAACAGCCTTAAAGCTGGCTCTCTGAATTGCAATAATAGTTTCTAAATCCTCTGCTCCCGCTCGAACAAGTGTTATCATAAACTTTCCTCCAAATAATCTCTCAATCTTCCCTGCAACTGAGGCACTGCCTGTTTAGAATTGAGAAATTCCTCAATAGGCATCAATTTATAGCCCTGTCCTTCATCTCCGAAGATGATATTGTCAAATTGTTCTTGTCTTAGCTGACCAACCATAAAGACCGATTTCTTGCCTTTAAAAATTACGCTAGGATAAATCTTGCTCCAAAGCAGACAGTCTTCATCTAAATGAATTCCCAGTTCCTCATAAACTTCACGCCGAGCGCATTCAAAAGGGCTTTCGTCCCCTTCACGGCCACCACCTGGCAACTCCCACATGTTGGGACAAGGGATATCGTCCTTGTCATCACGCAAAATCGTCAGTAGCTTATCCCCACAAAAGAGGGCAATCTTGCAACCTTGGAAATCCATTCTGCTATTCAATAATTCCATGATATTTACTCTTTTCTATGATAACAATTACTCTCTAGGAAAATACGAGCTAGCTTTCTTCGATTACTTTTTGGCACTCTGCATCCCAGTATGCTTGCCATCTGCCATGTTTTTTAGCAAAATAAACCGTAAACTCATCATTTACATAATCTGCAACATAGCGAAGATTAGGCGGGTTTTCCTCATCACTTAATATCCAAGTATGGAAGTAAAAGGTTTTCTCCCACCTCTTCTGAGTATAGCCGAGATCCTTGGCATACTGAGGGATGGGTTGTTGCATCTCACTTTCCAAATAGGACTGAATAGCATTGTCAATACTATTTAAACGAGCTAATAGTTGCTGAAACTGCTCTTCTTCCTCCGTCTTAAAACCAACTAGAAATTCAAATTCCGCAAAATCTTCAGGAAATTCAAGTTCTGTGATTTTCCCATCCTCAGCATAGCGTCCTTCCTCATTAACAAGGCGACGAGCTCCTGACTTCAATACTCTCTCGAAATCTAGATCCGCAAAGCGATTGCGGGGAAGAATATCAACTGACGGCTCAGTTTTAGCTGACCTGCTCCTGAAAAACTGTTTGACTTTTTCTAGCATAATCTCCCCCTTCTCCTTGAATTCATTATTTAAAAATGTCCACTTAGAATCTTTTCTAATACCTCGGATAAGGGTAAAATTCTCCCTCTTCCAAGCCAACTTTTCCTTCTTCAAAGACTTCTTGGTTCCATTCCATGACAAATTCCTCTGCTTCTGGGTCTTCCAAAAAGTCCATGAGGGTATCTAGCCCAACCTCAGCAGTATCTTTAAGGAAAAGGGCAAAATAAGCTAAAAACTCGCGAGAAAATCCTTTTTTAGGTAGATAAGGGATAACCGTTAAATAGTCTTCTGCATTGACGGTTGACTTAGCAGGATTGTAGAAAAGGACCGCTTCCTCAAAAAGAATGTCATCTGATGAAACCTCTCCGTCTTCATCCACCATCTCCACACCTGCAGCATTTTGCGCTTCCAATAGAAAACTCACTTCTACCGCGTGGTTACGCTTGTCCCAACTAATCTCAAAGTCAAAGGGAAAGTTCTTGTCCAACTCTTCCTCTAAAATATCTAAAAATCCGTATGTTGCCATTTTGTCCTCTTTCTATGCGACTCTTTAATCGCCCCGATTGCTCGGAAATATGCTAAAATAGATACTACCATCTTACCACAAAATTATTTTATGTCCTAATTATACCATATTACCTCATTTAAACCCTTGGTATCAGTGATTTTCTTAAAAGTCTGATTTCTTCATTTCTCATAAAAATCAATATAAAAAGCCCTCGAAAGGGCTAATAAATCTATAAAATCAATAGGCGAGTAACTAGCACAAGTGGACGTGCTTTTTTATTGACTATTACCACGATACCACGCTTAATCTTAGGCTTGAACTTTCTTATCTGCAATAGCGTCTGTCAAAGTCTGAGAAAAGTTAAGTCCCATTTCTCGTCCCAACTTATCTGCCCATTTTGGTATGGTCAAAGTCTTTTTAATGGCTTCCTGACTTCCTAGGTATTCTGATACATCAACAGATACCATAGAAATAAAAGATTTATCAAGGTCATAGGTTGACACGAAATCTTCATCATCTTTAAAAGGATCATTATCAATTAAAGACAAGCTATTGATATCTGATGGCTGAGGTAACTCTCCATCACTCTCTATCAAATCTGCAACAGTTATCCCTAGCCACTCCGACCCCATAGCCAAAGCCTCAGAAATCCCCTCTCCTTGTGTAGCTGAGTATTCAAAATCTGGGAAATGGACAAAATAAGTCGCTTCTGTTCCGTCTGTGTCGTCATAATAAAATAAAGCTGGATACGTAACTAACATTTCACTACCTCCATATCAAAAAGCAGGGACTGAATTTTACAACCCAGCTTGCTTTCCTATCCCTCTTTCAGTGTACTTATTCAGCTCACCATGAAGGATTGTGATAGGTCTTTCCCCTTGCTTCTCCATTTTAATATGGGAGCCTTTACCGCCTCTAGTCTTTATCCAACCATGGGCCGTAAGGAGTTTAACCATCTCTTTTTGTGTCATAGGTATAGCGCTTTTACCTCCTGACAACACCATTATAACACGTGTTACACGTATTGTAAAGGAGTGATACTTATTATTCTATTATACATAAAAGCCCCTAGATGTGGTTCTAAGGGAAACCAATTTATTCAGACCTATTTTTCTAATGAATAGTAAAAACTGCTTCTTTATCGAGCAATTCATCATCTGTATAGTCAATTGTAAAAGTATCTCGATCTAAGACAAATTGAGGCGGAGTTGAATGAATCATAGGACCACTGCGTACTCTATATTTTTTATCTCCAATTTTTACAAACTGATACTCTTCGAAAATCTCTTCAAACCACGTCAACGTCGCCTTACCGTACTCAAGTACAGCCTGCGGCTAGTTTCCTAGTTTGCTCTTTGATTTTCATTGAGTATGATTAACTCTCAAGTCTTCGAAATCAGGATTTTCAACAGTTATTACAAGGAGGCGATTTACTACTTCAAAAACATCAATTATTCTATTTTTCATATTTTTTCAACCCATTATTAGAATGAACTTCTTGGTAAGCAAAATCAAGTTTAGATTTAATGTTTTCGTACAAATCTAAAATCTCTTTTGGAGTATCTTCCCGGAAGAAAAGTTTTCTTTTCCCTGAAATAACTTGATCACTAAGAATCCAATGACGAATTTGTTTTGTAAAAATCAAAATTTCCTGACTTGGTAGTTCCATCATTTCCATTGCTTATCACCTCTCTTTTCATTATAGTTCATACAATGACATTCAGCAATATTATTTCTCAAGTCAGCACTTCCACTTCTTTAGGCTCAACTATCCTATTTTGAGCTTTAAGGAAAATCAAATTTCTCATTCTGATACCTCTCCTCATTAAATTAAATAGTCAAAAAGATTCTATCTCACTCCCTGATTATTACAAAACCATTGAAATATCACAACTAATAGGCTAGAATGGACATAGTAAGATATAGTAGATGAGTCATTCTACTCAAATCCACGCTAGAAAGGACTGCTATGCCAGACAATCTCGCGCTTCGCATGCGCCCTAAAACCATCGACCAGGTCATCGGTCAGGAGCATCTGGTCGGACCTGGAAAAATCATCCGCCGCATGGTGGAAGCCAACCGCCTGTCCTCCATGATTCTATACGGCCCTCCGGGAATCGGCAAAACCAGTATTGCCTCTGCCATCGCTGGAACGACCAAGTATGCCTTTCGAACTTTCAATGCGACAGTTGATAGTAAAAAGCGACTGCAAGAAATCGCTGAAGAAGCTAAATTTTCTGGTGGTCTCGTCCTATTGCTAGACGAAATTCATCGACTAGATAAGACCAAGCAAGACTTCCTCTTGCCTCTCTTGGAAAGTGGACTGGTCATCATGATTGGGGCTACGACTGAAAATCCTTTCTTTTCTGTCACTCCTGCCATTCGCAGTCGCGTTCAAATTTTTGAGTTGGAACCTCTGTCTAACCAAGACGTCAAAGAGGCCCTGCAAATAGCTCTAAGTAACCCTGAGCGTGGTTTTGATTTTCCAGTAGAACTAGATGAGGATGCGCTGGATTTCATCGCAACCTCTACAAACGGAGACCTTCGCTCTGCCTTCAACTCACTGGACTTGGCTGTTCTCTCTACCCCTGAGAATGACGAGGGCATTCGCCACATCACCTTAGACATCATGGAAAATAGTCTTCAGAGAAGCTACATCACTATGGACAAGGATGGAGACGGTCACTATGATGTTCTATCTGCCCTGCAAAAGTCTATCCGTGGCTCGGATGTGGATGCTAGTCTCCACTATGCTGCCCGCTTGATTGAGGCTGGTGATTTGCCAAGTCTCGCTCGACGCTTGACCGTTATCGCCTATGAAGATATCGGTTTGGCCAACCCTGAAGCCCAGATTCATACCGTGACTGCTCTGGATGCTGCACAAAGGATTGGATTCCCAGAAGCCCGCATTCTCATTGCCAATGTCGTGATTGATTTGGCCCTTTCTCCAAAATCCAACTCAGCCTATGTAGCTATGGATAAGGCACTTGCTGACCTCAAAACATCAGGGCACTTGCCTATTCCGCGACACCTGCGTGATGGGCACTACAGTGGAAGCAAGGAACTTGGCAATGCCCAAGACTATCTCTATCCACACAACTATCCTGGAAATTGGGTCAAGCAAGACTATCTGCCAGAAAAAATTCGTAATCATCACTATTTCCAAGCAGAAGATACTGGTAAATATGAACGGGCCTTGGCTCAAAGAAAGGAAGCTATCGACCGTTTGCGAAAAATCTGAAATCCTTTTCAAAAAATTGCACTTTCCTCTTGATTTTTTTTGAAAAAGTGGTATCATATAAGTATAGAAACGCTGTGGTGTACGACTTCACACTTAAGTGTTGACCGACTATTTTTTGTATTATTAGGGAAACAAAAGTCTTCTAACAGCATGTAGGCCGTCTCACACGGAAACAGCTTCAGTTAGAGCGAGTTGCCCACCTGCTTAATTGCGCGGGTTCAATACAAACCGTGAAGTTTCGGCACCAATACAGCTTTTTTCTTTGCCTCCTTAGCTCAGCTGGCAGAGCAGCGGACTCTTAATCCGTGGGTCACAGGTTCGATCCCTGTAGGGGGCATCTACATACAACAGGAAAAGTCTTGGAACCAAGGTTTTTTTGCTTAAATAAAATTTTTTTCAAATTCTTTAGAAAACTAGCTTAAATCATAATCCAACACCAATTTTACAAATACCATAAACTAAGCTTATATACCCAAAACACAAAAAGTTCTCTTTCCACTATTTTAGAAAGAGAACTTTTTCTTTAGGAGAAATAACTTAATTTTTAATCAATTCGTGATAGCTCAGCTGGCACCGTTAAGTAATAAGTTGCAGTCAAGCTTGCTTCACCTTGATTGACAAAAATCTCGATGGAATTTTTATCTAGAACAACTTCCAATTCTTTAGCTTCAATATCTACATACCGTCGACTAGTGTCCTGTTCTTCTTCACCTAGAATTTTTTGAATAAGATGGCTACGATCAATGTAAACTTGCTGCGCATTACTATCATAACCAAATTCAAGATAATCTATATCATTTCCTAAGTGGTAATGACAATCTTTATCTATTTGGATTTGATATTGGCCTTTTTTAACAGGGAATTGTCTTAGTTTGCCATCTTCCAATCTTAGAATTCTAGGTAAAGTCATGGCACATGCCCATTTGTGTTCTTGGTCATGGGTTGGAAGGGTACGCCCCCATGTCTGCATCCAAGCAATCAGGATACGACGATTTTGATCGTCCAACAATGTTTGAGGCGCATAGAAGTCTTGGCCATGATCAATTTCTTGAACTGATTCTGGGATAAAACATTTTTCTCCCCAATCTACCTTACCCGTGAACAAAAGCGATGAGTTGATGTTATGATATGAGTCTCCCTCACGCTGATAACGCATGGGTGACATAATAAGGCAATCCTTCCCATCTAACTCGAAGTAATCTGGGCATTCCCACATAAAGCCTTGGTGTTCTACCCCTTTTAAAAAGATGGATTCGAACTGCCATTCTACTAGGTTATCGGACCCTAGTAGAACGATACAGCCCACATTATCCTTGTGTTTGGCAGCTACTACGGAGTAATAGCGTCCATCTTTTTCAAAGAGTTTTGGATCACGGAAATCAGCAGCAATCAACTCATCTGGCAAGTCTGTTCCTGTTGCAACTGGATTTTGTTCAATCTTTTCAAAATGAATCCCGTCATCTGAAAATGCCATATTTTGCACTTGGCGGACACCGGTTTTTTCTTCGATATGCCCAGTGTACATGAGCCAGAGGCGATCATCCTTGACAATGGCAGAGCCTGAGAAACAACCATTTCGGTCATAATCTTGGTCAGGAGCAAGTGCCACTGGCAAGTGCTCCCAAGTCACCAAGTCCTTACTTTTAGCATGTCCCCAGTGCATAGGTCCCCAAACACTATCATATGGATAGAATTGATAAAAGAGATGGTATTCTCCACGAAAATAGACAAATCCATTTGGATCATTGATCCAACCAATCTCAGCTGAAAAATGTTCTTCAGGCTTATATTGAGTATTAACGAGATGTTTATTTTCTGCTATAAAACGATTGGCTTTTTCTACTGTGTATTTCTTATCTCCCATAATCAACCTCTAGTTTTTGTTTGCTTGGTATTGGTCATAGTATCTTTGTTTAATAGCGAGGTAATCAGAAAGTCCGTATTTTTCAAGTTCTTTCTTGTAATCATCCCACTCAGTATCAATATTGCCATTTACAATCCATTCAGCACGTTTACGGTAGATATAGTCATTCATATCTGCTTCGATATGGGCAATTTTGTCCAAATCTTCCTGTGTCATAAAGACTCTTGGATAGTTATTGTCATTGCTCATGTAAGGAACATAATATTCTTTGATAAGATCCAAACGCCATTTGGCATCATCTGGCATGGTTGTCACTTTACCATAGTATGAATCTAGAATAGCTAGTGGTCCTCCTACTTCAGTCTTTTGACGAAGTTCTGCTGGTGCAGTTCCGTTTAGTGGTAAGTGTTTTAGACTATTTGACGCTTGATCCAATTCAAAGATGTTTTGTTGTTTGTCATCTCCATAAGTTCCCCAGTTATTTTGCACAGATTGGAGTGGAGCGTATTGTGCATCAATCCATTTAGCTGTCAATTCTAGGTTTTTGTTTACACTAGTAATAACCATCTTGTCACGTGCAAATCCCATACCGTTTGTACGAGCTACGTGTTTTTGACCACTTGGTCCAGCAAGTACTGGTAAAACATCATAACTTTCATTACTTCCAGTAACATTACTCTTATCCCATGTAAAGTAAACACCAAATTTCTGATCATGACCTTTAGCAATGTAACTATTCCAATCATGTTCGAAAGCTTCTTTATCAATCAAGCCTTTTTCTTGTAATTGACGGATAAATTTGACACCTTCTTTATAGTTATCATTATCTGCTGTGAAATCAACTTTGCCATCATTTCCTACTACTAAATGATCATCGTTATCCCCTATACCAAATGCAGCAAATAGGAATTTAAAATCTTCGTTTCCGTTACCACTAATAAATGAAAATGGAATTTCATCAGCCTCTCCATTTCCATTTGGATCCCCGTTTTTGAAAGCTTCTAGGACTTTAATCAAATCATCAGTAGTTTTTGGCATTTCAAGACCAAGTTTCTTAAGCCAATCTTTGTTAATCCAAGCCATATCGTTGACGCTGTGAATAGACTCTTTACCATCTCCAAGCTCTTCAATCCATGGGAATGAATAGATGTGTCCGTCAGGTGCTGTCATCAAGGCCTTGTATTCTGGTTTCTCATCCAAAATTTTCTTAAGATTTGGCATATATTTATCAATCAAGTCTTCAACTGGAATGATTACACCTTTCTTAGCCCAGTTCATCAAGTCCACATCTGAAGCTCCGTCGTTGTGGATAGCATCTGGTAGATCACCACTAGAAATATCCAAGTTACGTTTTTCTGCAAAGTCGGACTGGTAGTTGGTCCAATCAATATGAACTCCTGTTTCCTTTTCCAAACGTTGCAAAATTAACTTTTCATTTGGGTCTTTGGGTGCTAACGGTGAACTGGCTGTCATAAACTTCAATGTTTTCTTTTCTTGAAGCGGGAATGTTACACCTTCCAACTTATAATCTGGACTTGAAGCTGTATTTTTTGAGCTACAGGCTGCAAGTACTGATAAACTAGCTGTCAACAAAACTGCTGATTTTGTGAATGTTTTGAATTTCATGAGAAAACTCCTTTTATTTTTTCTTTTTTTATCCTTTAAGTAAACCAGCCATAATTCCTTTATCAAAGTATTTTTGGAAGAATGGATACATAACAATCAATGGCAAGCTAGAAATGACAATAGTTGCGTATTTAATCAATTCAGCTAAACGTTTCATTTCATTCATAGCCGCTTGTGCTCCAATCATGTCTTGACCTGGTTGGCTCTGAATGAGAATTTTACGAAGTACTAGTTGCAATGGTTCCAAGTTTGGATCCTTGATATAAATCATTGCATCAAAGTATGAGTTCCACTGGCCGACAAAAGCATAGAGGAAGAGAACAAACATAATTGGTTTTGCAAGAGGAAGCATGATTTTGAAGAAAATCTGTAAATCATTTGCACCATCAATGACCGCTGCTTCAACTAATTCTTCAGGCAATCCTTGGAAATAAGCCCTAGCAAGAATAATATTCCAAACATTGACAGCACCTGGAACAATGATAGCCCATGGAGTATTCAGCATGCCCAAATCTTTTACCAGCAAGTAAGTTGGGACTAAACCACCACCAAAGAACATGGTTACAATCAAGAAGTAGTTAATCCAACGGCGCCCTACCAAGTCTTTCTTAGAAAGAGGATAAGCTGTAAACACAGATAGCAAGACTGTTAAAGCCGCAAAGCCAAAAGAGTATAGTAGAGAATTGATAAAACCTCTTAGAATAGATTGGTCACTGAATACACGCTGGTAACCTTCTACCGTCCAATCGGCTGGATTAAAGCTAATCCCTCTACTAACCAGAACCTTAGGATCCATAAAGGATGCTACGACGATATAAAGTAAAGGAAGTAAGGTTATCAAAACGATAAAGACAATAATGATTTTATTTAAGAGTAAGATACGTCTATCAAATTTTGTATCCATAATCGAATTTTTCATGCTTCCCTCCTTAAATTCCTTCACCATTATTCACGCGTTTAACGATTTGGTTAACCGCGACTAGCAATACTACGTTAATCACTGCATTAAACAAACCAACCGCTGTTGAGTAAGAATAGTCTCCTGATACAAGACCAACTTTATAGACATATGTAGAGATAATTTCAGAAGTTGGCAAGTTCAACGATGTCTGCATCAGGAATGCTTTTTCATATCCGACATTCATGATTCCACCTGCAGCTAAAACAAATTGGATAACCATAATAGGCTTAAGAGCTGGAATATCAATGTGCCAGATTCGTTGGAAGATATTGGCTCCATCCAGTCGTGCTGCTTCTACTAAGGCTGGATCTACATTTACCAACGTTGCCGTGTAGAGCGTTGAAGCCCACCCCATTCCTTGCCAGATACCACTAAAGATGTATAAAGGTCTAAAGAAGTCTGGATTTGTCAAGAAGTCAGCCTTCATTCCAAACATAGAGAGAAAATTGTTAATTGGTCCTCCCACTGAAAAGAAAAGGAAAATCATACCAACGATAACAACGACTGAGATAAAGTTTGGTGCGTATAAAATGAGCTGAATTCGTTTTTTAACTTTTTCACTCAAGAGTTGATTGAGCATAATAGCAAGAATGATTGGTGGTAAAAAGCCAAGCAATAAACCATAGATACTTAATTTTAAAGTATTGGCTAACAAGATACCAAAGTTGGGAGAGGATATGAATTTTGTAAACTCAGAAAAACCAATCCAATCACTCCCTAAAATTCCTTTTAAGGGATTGTAATCTTTAAATGCGATTAAAACCCCGTACATAGGAATGTATTTAAAGATAAAGGTTAAAACTAAACCAGGGACAGTCATCAATAACAAGAGTTTTTGTTTCTTGATTCTTTCCCAAAGAGAAACTTGCTTCGCTTTGCTATTCATAGCAACCTCCTTTTTTGAAACGTTTCATTTTTGGTCGAAAAAGATAACGCTTGGCGCTGTCTATTTGTTTTGTTTTTGAAACGTTTCATTTTTGTTTTAAAAAAATAAATCTTTTTTTATCTGAATTCATTCTAACATTGTTAGCGTTTTCTGTCAAGACTTATTTTCATTTTTTGTTGTTTTTCCTTCAACAAATTTCACTGGTAGGATTGTCTGCAAATTAACAGTCTTTCCATCAATAATATCAAACAAAATCCGAACCGCTTCTTTTGCCATTTCTTCCAATGGTTGTTCAATAGTTGAAAGTAGATAATCTCTATCTCCAGCCATTTTAATTCCATCGTATCCAATAATTTGGACATCATGAGGAATACGTTTACCATTTTTTTCTAGTATATCAATAACATCTAAAGCTGCAAAGTCGTTAATTGTAAAAATTCCATCTATAGAATGATTGTCTTCCAAGAAACTCTCTAGCTTTCCATGATAGTCAGTAACTGTCTCATCCAAATCAAAAATACTAAGAGGTATTTTATGCTCTTGGACATACTTTTCAAAGGAAATTCTACGACGTTTGGTTTCATTAATGGTTGTATTATGTCCGCCCACAAAGGCTAAATGCTGACATCCTTTACTAATTAATTGTTTAGCTGCTTCTCTTCCACCTGCATCATTATCTGATGAAACACAAGGAATGGCAATATCTGAGTATGTGCGGTCAATACTAACAAAGGGAATTCCTGACGTCAAGTAATGTTCAATTGGACTATAGGTAATGGCAACCACTCCATCAACTTTATTATGACGCAACATCTCCAGATAGTCTTGCTCTCTATTTGTACCATTGATAGAACATAAGAGTAATTTGTTATTTCTCTTATAGACTTCATTTTCCACATGCATAGCAAATTCTGAAAAGAAGGGATGCCAGATACTTGGTACAATGATTGCAATCGTTTCTGTTCGATTTTTTTTCATTCCTCTAGCATAGTAATCTGGAATGTAATTCAAAGTTTTAATCGCTTGCTCCACTTTTTTCAAGGTTACTTCTTTAATGCCTTTTTCTTTATTAATCACACGTGAAACTGTTCCAACGCTAACTCCTGCTTCTAAAGCAACATCTTTCATGGTAATTGATTTTCTTTGTTCTACCATATTATCACCTCCTTTCAATATATAGTATCATGCAAACGCTTTTTTAGCAACTATTTCTCAATCATTTTTGTCCAGACCCTTTTTCCCATCATGAATAAAATCACTCCAATTAGCTTTTGAAAATACTTCAATTTTCATGTGTAAACATCTACATAAAACAGGAAAAGACTTTGCTTGCTTCTATCTCCCCTTTTTCATGATGTATTTTCGTTCTGGTGCATCAATGGTTTGAATGATCTCAAATCCTTCTTTTTGATAAAGGTGCTGAGCTGCTTGATTTGCTTCGAAGACATTTAGAGAAATAGTATCTATGTCTCCATTTTCAAAGGCCAAACTAACAAATTTCCTTAAAGCCTGACTACCTAAGCCTTGCCCCTGTTTCTGAGGATTGATAAAAAATCTTCCAATATGAAGATTGCTGTCTTCTAGCCTGATTTTCTGGATAAGCCCGACAAACTCTTGTCCTTCAAAGATTGAAAAGATTCCTTCCAACTCTTGCAAGACTTGAATTGTCAAGGGAAAAGGAATCATTGTTCCCATCCATTGTTCTTGAAATGATTTGCCTAGGGAGTTGGACCATTGGCATACGAGCTGAGCGTTTTCTGGGCTCACCTTTTCTTCAAAACGAATTGTCATCTTTTCCTCCCCATCTTATCTATGTTTCTCCATTATACTACTTCTCCCATTTTTTACGAATAGATAAGTATGATTGATTTTTATTTTTTTCTTGTTGGGAGCATTCTCGCTTCCTTTCTTGGTTTGGTCATTGACCGCTTTCCAGAGCAATCCATTATCCGACCGGCTAGTCACTGCGATTCCTGTCAGACTCGCTTGCGTCCCTTAGATTTAATTCCGATTCTCTCGCAGGTCTTCAATCGCTTTCGCTGTCGCTACTGCAAGGCTCCTTATCCTGTCTGGTATACCCTTTTGGAACTAGGCTTAGGACTCATATTTCTGCTTTACTCTTGGGGATGGCTCTCCTTGGGACAAGTCATCCTAATCACCGCTGGTTTGACCTTGGGTATCTACGACTTTCGCCATCAGGAATATCCCTTACTGGTCTGGATGACTTTCCACCTAATCCTCATGGCTTCCTCTGGCTGGAATCTGGTCATGATTTTCTTCCTTGTTCTTGGAATTTTGGCTCATTTTATCGATATTCGCATGGGCGCAGGGGATTTTCTCTTTTTAGCTTCTTGTACTCTCGTCTTTAGTGTGACTGAATTACTCATCTTGATTCAGTTTGCTTCTGCAACAGGAATTCTAGCCTTTCTCCTGCAAAAGAAAAAGGAAAGACTTCCTTTCGTGCCTTTCCTCTTGTTCGCTGCTTGTGTGATTATTTTTGGTAAGCTACTGCTTGTTTGATAAAGTCCAATTTTTGCCATATGTCCTTCATGAAATTATTTCACAGTTGAATTATAAATTATTTCTTTTGTACAAAGGAATGATGTTATCAAATCGATCTGTTCTTTTATCTTCTTGATACTGATCAAAAAATTTCATTTCGACTGAAAATATTTCGCTTATAAACTGTAAACGAATACTTTGTTTAGACATTATAGTCGCTAGACTGACTAGATGATTACTCAAAACGACGTCCAGGATACTCTTTACTTTGCTTGGTTTTTTTACAAAAATTTGATCATCCAAAGGTTCAATCATTTTGTAACCTTTTTGCGCAATTTGACGATAAAAGTAAGAATGTTGCTTTGGAGTCAATAATCCTAACTTAAAAGCTCGATACTCTAAAGCCTGTATCGAAACATTCAAATCCGACTTCAATAAAATATAACTATCAGGATTGCTGACACGCTTGCCAACCTTCTCTTCAAATTTGACTAAAAACTCTTCTTTTGGCAATAAAAAACATGATGCAAAATAATTTGCTTCTTGCTCCAAACGATCGCCATCTTCATTCATATCTTTACATTTGTGTAAAAGAATATGTCCTAGCTCATGAGCTAAGTCAAAATTTCGACGTACAGATGATTTATTCGTCCCCAACACAATATAAGGTCTTCCCAATTTTGACCATGCGCTATAAGCATCAGCTTGACCATTAATTAATCGTTCCACGATATAGATGCCTGAACGTTCTAATTTATAAAGCAAATCATGATTATCTTTTGAAATACCTAATTTTTCCCTGGCATAAAGAGCCAATTCCTCAATAGATTCTTCCTTATGATAAGATTCACTCACTACATTACTTAGGTCATGAATTGTAATATTAGGTATAATTACAAAACTTTCAAAATAATCAATCAAACTATCTACCTTATGTAAATACATAGTTTGAATATCTATTGTTTTCCGTGTTGCTAGATCTGCATTTCTAAAGGCAATTACAGAAGAATCAAATCGAATGCTCTCTTCTTCCTGTTCAAAATAAGTTAAATCAACATGAAATTGGTTGGCCAAATGCATTTTGGTTGATAATTTAGGTTTCGTTTCGTTGGACTCAAACTGCCAAATGGCTTGTTCCGTTAAATTAATTCTCTGAGCCAATTCTGCTCTACTTAAACCATTTAACAGCCGTAATTCTTTCAATACCCGACCATTAAACATTTACATACTCCTTACTACTTTTGACCTTCTTGTTTTTCTATTCTTGGAATAATTTCAAAATCTTCTGTTTCCGATAATTCTGAAAAATTAGGAATATTTTGATATTTAGCTTCTTCGAAATGGTACGAACTTGATTGAATATACTCAGACAAATCCTGAATCAAGTGTAACTGACCAGTTCGTGCATCAGGCATAACAACATCTACAGATATAATATTGTTTTCTGAGTCCGCCTCATAAGTTAAAATCATAAATTTTTCGATATTCGAATTTTTGGTAGCTTGTTCAATTTCTTGAATCATTTCATCAGAAACTAACTCCATCTGAATTGGAAAAGAATGACTATCTTCATCATTTTTGTAGGAAGAATGTTGATTAAGATAAAGTGTATTCATCCGAGCATATTCAAATAAGTAGCCACTCTTATTTTTTTGTACCAAAGGAAATTGGCTCGTAAGTCGCTTCTTACCCTTTATAATTAACAATACTTTCCCATATTTTTCTGTATTTGTTTCAAATTCTAAATATCCCCAAGTCTGTCCTGCTAATTGTAATTTATACTCAAACAAATCTGCTGATGCAAATGCATTATCAATATGATTAGGTCGCGTCCATGCATAACCATTCGACACTTTCATTGTCTCTCTTTTTTCTAGACGTTCATCTACATAATCTTTTTGCCCTTTCATCAAAGTATCTACAATTTTTTGTGCCTCAAGTGAATCAAAGAGATCCTGATTCAACATAATTCTTCCTCCTCCGAATACTTTTTAATGAATTATATCATTTTCTTAAAGAAATTACTACAATAATTAGCTTTTTCTTAAAGTTATATATTAGAGTAATTTAGCAAATGATATCTAAAACCAGCTTTTCTCCTGCAAAAGAAAAAGGAAAGACTTCCTTTTGTGCCTTTCCTCTTACTTGCTGCTTGTGTGATTATTTTTGGTAAGCTACTGCTTGTTTGATAAAGTCCTGAATCGGCTCTCCTTGGTGGAGGGCTTTTACAATTTTCGAACCGACAATAACACCATCCGATACCGCATTGAAGCGTTCTACATCAGCTTGACTAGATACGCCAAATCCTGTCAAGACTGGGATATCGGCCACTTGATGAAGTTGTGCCAAGTGCTTGTCCAAATCTGCGCGGTAATTGCCTGATTTCCCTGTCACCCCATTGATGGCAACCGCATAGACGAATCCTTCTGCCCCATCAATCAACTCTTTCTGACGCTCAAGCCCTGTCGTCAAACTAACTAGAGGAATCAAGGCGATGTCTGTATCTGCCAAAAATGGTTCTACAAAGTTGGCATGCTCATGAGGCAGGTCTGGGATAATCAAGCCCTTCACAGCTGTATCAGCCAGATCTTTGACAAAATTCTCCACACCGTACTGAAAGAGGGGGTTGAAGTAGGTCATGATGACCAGTGGAACATCTGTTTCAATTGTTTTCAAGGTTTCAACCAAAGCCTGGGTAGAGGTCCCGTGGGCTAAACTGCGCAGGCCAGCTTCTTCGATAACAGGTCCATCTGCAACAGGATCTGAAAAGGGAATGCCCACTTCAATTGCAGAGACACCTAAATCTTCTAAAAAGTGAATTGTTTCCCCAAGTCCATCCAAACCTTTCTCATGGTCTCCAGCCATGATATAGGGAACGAAAATTCCTTTTCCAGCTGCTTTTATAGCGTTTAATTTTTCTGTTAGTGTCTTAGGCATGAGCTTCTCCCTTCTTTGCTGCATCTGCTTCCAAGCGGTCCTTGACTTGAACCACATCCTTGTCCCCACGACCTGATAGACAGACAATCATAGACTTGTCTGGTCCAAGTTCTTTGGCCAATTTCACCGCAAAGGCGATAGCATGACTCGATTCCAAGGCTGGGATAATCCCTTCCACACGAGACAAGAGTTGGAATCCTTCCAAGGCTTCTTCGTCTGTTACAGGGACATAGCTGGCACGTTTAATATCGTGGTAGTGAGAATGCTCTGGACCGATACCAGGATAGTCCAAACCTGCTGAGATAGAGAAGGCTTCAAGAATTTGACCATGGGCATCTTGGAGCACATCCATGAGGGAACCGTGAAGGACACCTGGACGACCCTTGGTCAAGGTAGCTGCGTGGTGCTCTGTATCCACACCAAGTCCAGCCGCTTCAGCTCCATACATAGCTACAGACTCATCTTCTACAAAGGGATGGAAGAGCCCAATAGCATTAGATCCACCACCAACACAGGCTACTAGGGCATCGGGCAGATTTTGACCTGTCATATCGCGATACTGTTGTTTAGCTTCGCGACCGATGACACTTTGGAAGTCACGAACGATTTCTGGAAATGGATGAGGCCCCAAGGCAGAACCAAGGATATAGTGGGTATCGTCGATATTAGCCACCCATGAACGAAGGGCTGCATTGACCGCATCCTTGAGCACGCGCGAACCATCTGTTACAGCCTCGACCTTGGCTCCCAAAAGCTCCATGCGGAAGACATTGAGGGCTTGGCGTTTGACATCTTCCTCACCCATGTAGATGGTACATTCCATGTTAAAGAGGGCCGCAGCAGTTGCAGTTGCCACACCGTGCTGACCAGCACCCGTTTCTGCGATAATTTTCTTTTTACCCATGCGTTTGGCAAGCCAAACTTGTCCTAAGGCATTGTTAATCTTGTGGGCTCCTGTATGGTTAAGGTCTTCCCGTTTGAGATAAATCTTGGCTCCGCCGATATGCTGGGTCAAGTTTTTTGCGTAATAAAGAGGAGTTTCACGTCCTACGTACTGGCGCAAAAGCTGGTTTAATTCCTCTTGGAAACTTGGGTCTGCCTGACTTTCACGGTAGGCCTTCTCCAACTCCAAAACTGCTGTCATCAATATTTCTGGGACAAAACGTCCGCCGAATTTTCCGTAAAATCCATCTTTATTTGGTTCCTGATATGCCATGCTTTACCCTCTCTATAAATCTTCTAATCTTTTCATGATCTTTTTGTCCATCTGTCTCCACTCCGCTTGATACATCTACTGCATAGGGAGTAAAGTGTTGAATTGCTTTTACTACATTGTCTTCATTAAGCCCACCTGCGATAAAGAAAGGCTGAGTTAGTCCAATCGTATCCAGTTGACCCCAGTCAAAGGTCTGACCACTCCCAGCCACAGGGGCATCAAAGAGTAGATAGTCTGCCTGAGAATTGGGCACATGACCCTCTCCATCCACCTGCACAGCCTGAATACTGGCACAAGGCAAATTCTCAAACAAATCATCCGCCACCTGACTGTGAACTTGAACCAAGTCTAGGCCAACTTTTTCAATCGCTTCTAGCAGTTCTGCCCGACTTGGTGAAACAAATACACCAATCTTTTTGACATCTGCAGGAATAAGCTTTGCCATCTCAGCAGCCTCTTCCAAAGTCACCTGTCTTTTACTAGCTGCAAAGACAAAACCGATGTAGTCGGCTCCTGCTGAAACGGCTGTTTCCACCGCTTCTTTGGTCGATAGTCCACAAATCTTAACCTTTGTCAATTTGCAACTCCTTGATTCTTTGAGCCACATCCTCTGCCTGCATAAGAGCTGTCCCAACCAAAATTCCGTTAAAGTATGGCGCTACTCGTTCCGCATCCTGCCCTGTGAAAATAGCAGATTCAGAAATGTACAAGCAATCATCTTTGAAATGTTTAGCCAAATTTACACTGGTCTGCAAGTCAACTTTAAAGGTGGTCAAGTTGCGATTATTGACCCCGATAATTTGAGCCCCAAGGCGGTGAGCCACCTCTAGTTCAGCTAGATTGTGGGTTTCCACCAAAACTTCCAGACCAAGCTCTGTCGCGTAGTCATACAGTTCCTTGAGGCGTTCTTCGGACAAGGCTGCCACAATGAGCAAGATAACTGTCGCACCTGCATTGCGAGCGCGGATGATTTGCTTTTCATCGATGATAAAGTCTTTGTTGAGCGTCGGAATCTCTACCTGACTGGAAATTTCCCGTAGATAATCCAAATGCCCTTTAAAGAAAACCTCATCTGTCAACACCGAAATCATCACTGCTCCGTTTTCTTCATAAGTCTGGGCCTGTTGCACAATATCCACATCGAGATTGATATCTCCCAAACTAGGGCTAGCTTTCTTGACCTCAGCGATTACCTGCAAGCGGTCCTGATGATTCGTCAAAAATTCTGCCAAGCGATAGGTCTGGCGCAGAGGCTGGATTTGCTCCAGCTTCATCTGCTCCACCTCACGCGCCTTCTGCTCCAAGATTCGTGCTAAAAATTCCTGACTCATTTTTGGTACTCCTGCAACAATCTGAGTTTTTCAAGGGCCTTGCCACTAGCAATGACTTGACGGGCCAAGGCAACTCCTTCCTTGATGCTATCAACTTTACCATTAGCATAGAAACCAAGACCAGCATTTAAGACTGTCGTTTCCAAGAATGGACTTGGTTCATTTTTAAGAACGCTAAGCAAAATTTCTGCATTTTCCTGAGCATTGCCTCCACGAATATCTTCGATAGCGTAGCCTTCCATTCCCAAATCCGCTGGATTAAAGCTTGACAAGGTGATTTCGCCATTTTCAAGAAGAGCAATTTTGGTTGTTCCATTTAAACCAGCTTCATCCAATCCTTCTGGTCCAGCAACTATGATGGCACGTTTGCGACCCATATTTTTCAAAACCTGAGCTGTACTTTCTAGCAGTTCTGGACGACTAATACCAAGAAGCTGTGTTTCCAAAGCCATTGGATGAATCAGTGGACCAGTCAAATTCATAATCGTTGGAATTCCCAATTCCAAACGAGCTGGCATGATGTATTTCATAGCTGGGTGCATATTTTTAGCGAAGAGAAAGACGATTCCAGTTTTATCAAAGACCTTACCTAGTTCAGCTGGTTTGAGGTCAAGATTGATTCCCAAGGCTTCGAGGACATCTGCGGAGCCAGATTTAGAAGAAATCGAGCGGTTACCATGCTTGGCCATGTGAATACCGCCACCAGCCAAGACAAAGGCTGCAGTTGTGGAAATATTAAAACTGAAAGACTTGTCCCCACCTGTACCACAGTTGTCCATGGCATCATGAATCTCAGTTGGAATATGCTGGGCATGTCCTCTCATGACTTGGGCAATGGCTGTGCGTTCTTCAGGTGTTTCCCCCTTCATCTTAAGAGCTAAGAGGAGAGAAGCAATCTGCGCTTCAGTTACACGCCCAGTTACGATACGCTCAATGACATCCATCATTTCCACACCTGATAAATTTTCAAATTTTGCTAGTTTTTCAATAATCTCTTTCATCCTAGTTTCCTCACTTTACAACCTTCTCGATAAAATTCCGAATAGAAGACAAGCCGTCTGGCGTTCCAATGCTCTCTGGATGGTACTGGAAGCCATAAATCGGTAGGTTTTTATGTTGAATCCCCATGATGGCTTGGTCATCAGTCGAACGAGCTGTCACTTCAAAGTCTTCTGGCATTTCCTCAATCAAAATACTGTGATAACGCATGACCGCACGGCCATCCTCAATACCTTGATACAAAACAGATGGCGCTTCAAAGTTGATATTGCTCTGTTTCCCATGCATGACTTTTGGAGCCAAACCTAGCTTACCACCAAAGACTTCTGCAATGGCTTGGTGACCCAAACAAATCCCTAGAATCGGCTTCTTGCCTGCAAAATCACAAATCATGTCTTCCATCTTTCCAGCATCAACTGGCCAACCAGGACCAGGAGAAAAGACCAGACCATCTGCTTTTTCAGCTTCTTCATACAGCTTGGAATCATCATTTCTCAGAACCTGAACTTCTGCAAAATTCCCAATGTATTGGGCCAAGTTATAGGTAAAAGAATCATAGTTGTCAATCAATAAAATCATGGTCTTAGTTCTCCAATTCTAGTCATAGATTTTGCTTTGTTAATGGTTTCTTGGTATTCGTTTTGGGCGATAGAGTCGTAGACAATCCCTGCCCCAGCCTGCACATAGGCTCTTTGATTTTTGAGAATCATGGTTCGGATGGCAATGGCCAAATCCATATCACCCGTCGCAGACAAGTAGCCGATTGCTCCCGCGTATACGCCCCGTTTTTCTGTTTCCAGTTCATAGATGCGTCTCATAGCTCGAATCTTTGGTGCTCCAGAAACTGTTCCAGCAGGAAGTGTTGATTTCAAGGCATCCATAGCAGTGAGTTCTGGAAGCAAACGTCCCTTGACCACGCTGGTCAAATGCATAACATAGCGGAAGAGCTCCACCTTCATATACTTAGTAACTTGGACACTGGCCGTTTCAGAGATGCGGCCAATATCGTTACGCCCCAAGTCTACCAACATTCGATGTTCTGCTGTTTCCTTCTCATCAGAGAGGAGGTCAGTCGCCAAGGTCTTGTCTTCTTCATCCGTAGCCCCTCTTGGTCGCGTCCCTGCAATCGGATTGGTTGTCACGATGCCATTTTTGACAGAAACTAAACTTTCTGGACTAGCTCCGATGATTTGATAATCCCCAAAATCATAGAAATAAAGGTAATTAGAAGGATTAGTCACGCGGAGATTTCTGTAGAAGTCAAATGGATTTCCAGTAACTTCTGCTGAGAAACGCTGGCTGAGTACACATTGGAACATATCTCCGTTACGAATCAAGTCACGAGCTGTTTCTACCATTCCCTCAAACTTATGTGGAGCGATATGCGGTTTGAAGTCTAACGGAGATAGATCCAAGTCTTCAAATTCATTTGGAGCAGGAATGCGTAATTCCTCAAGCACTTGGTTCAAGGATTTTTCCAAGGCCTCTTGACTGCGCTCACTATAGAGAGCATCCTCGATGACATGAATTTTTTCCTTCTTGTGGTCAAAGACAATGTAACTCTCATAGACGAAGAAATGCATGTCTGGCGTTCCAATTGTATCTTCAGGAATTTGACCAATTTCTTCATAAAGCGAAATCATATCGTAACCAACAAAACCAATAGCTCCACCACCAAAAGGGAGCTCTGAATGGTGCTGGCTCTTATGAGTCACTTCATAAAGGAAATCCAAGGGATCCTGATCAATCATTTTCCCATTTTGGTAAAGAACTCCATTTTCAAACTTAATCTCAAAAACAGGATTATAGGCTAAGATAGAAAAACGAGCTGTTTCCTTGTCTCTCGGAATACTCTCTAAGATAACCTTGTGTTGTCCCTTTAAGCGCATATAAGCTAAGATTGGTGATAAGACATCTCCATGAATGATTCGTTCCATTGTAATTTCCCTTTCAGTTCTACTTCTAGTCCGTGGCGACTGTATGAAAAATCCCCACGCAAAATAACTTGCGTGAGGACGAAATTCGCGGTGCCACCTCAATTATAGGATTTCTCCTATCTCTCATTCCTGTCTTAGAAAGATTCTGTAACAGGCTGTGCGATAAAGGGCACTCCCTTGAGAATGATGTTTTCTTCTCTCGTTTCAGATGGACCCAACCTTACAGTTTTCTCTGCTTGTTTTCAGCAACCACAAGCTCTCTGTGAGAGAAAGGACTGTAATTTTTCCATCTTTTATTTTTTAGCTTCTAGGTAGTCTGCAATCGCAGCTACGTCCTTGTCTCCACGACCAGAGACATTGATGAAGAGATGTTCATCTCGGTACACCTTTATACTCTTCAAACCGCGTCAACTTCACCTTGCCGTA
>NZ_VMMQ01000013.1:0-60352 GCF_013277295.1 Streptococcus sp. 477 | reverse complement strand
ATTTTCATTGAGTATTACTAGCTTTTTTCGTATTAGTCCGGCCTTTTTGTTTGCTTTTAGTAGTAGGCAAGGAGCTGTAGATAGAACTCAAGTTCATCAAAGCGACTTAAGGCCCTAATAAAAGATAAACAAAATGACGGATAGAAAAAAGCCCACACACGGAATCTACTTCCATGTGAGGGCGTTGGTAACGCGGTGCCACCTCAATTATAAAGGAACTATCTCCTTTACATCTCTGCCTTGTCTAACAACAAGCTGCACTGTAAGGTGTGCGCACCGAATTTTCATTGTTTCAAATTCATTTTCAAAATCAGCCCACTTTCACTACTTCCAACCACCTATTCACAACCACCACAGGCTCCCTGAAGATCAAAAATAGTTACTTTTCTGATTTGTTGAACTTATTTTAATACTTTGTTTTTTCTTTGTCAAGACTTTTTTACGATTTTTTTGAAAATATCATTCGAATGTGACCATGTCTTCCTTAAATCGAACATGAACATGTCCCACTTGTTAGAAATTGGATCCAACTCAATAGAAACTGAATGGAGGCTAAACAGAACTTATTTTAGAACACTCCATCTTTTCCACTAGGATTTTCAAGAATTAAACAATACTAGAAACTCTGTCTCCTAACAAATTTAGGAGAAACTTCAACAGATGTGACACTTTCCCCTTTAATAATTGCTAAAACACCTTCTATCATTTCTTTAGCCAATTTAACATAATTGGGAGCAATTGTAGACAAAGCTGGAGTATAATACTGAGAAATAGGAATATTATCAAATCCAATGATAGAAATATCATCTGGAATAAGAATTCCTTTCTCATAGCACGCACGAATCAAGCCCTGAACCTTTTCATCTCCTGAAACAAAAATAATGTCCGGATAATTTTGGGTAGTCAAGTGCTGCATTGCATAAGAATAAACTGAATCAATTGTAGATAAGCCATAAATGACTTTTAAATCCATAAAGTAATTTTTATCATTCAGAAAAGAACGCACACCTCTTTCACGATCCTTATTAACATGGGATTCTCCTCCCATAAGCAACCACATATTTTTAAATTTTTCTTCAGTTACAGCTTTCATCATATCATAAGTAGCTTGAAAATTATTATTAGATACATAGACTACTCCAGACGTTTGAGATTCACCGAAAACAAGAAAAGGCATATGGTTCTTCTTTAAATACTGAATTCTGATATCATCTACACTTTCATAAAAAACAATAACACCATCTACTAGGCTACCTGTGCTTGATATAATTGAATTACTAATTGTATCCTCCTCTCCAAAGTACTCAACTATAGCATTAACACCAAATTCTTTACACGTCCGTAACACTTTATCTAACAGCGTATGAAACCAAATTAAAGGAAAAGAGTCGATTTTTTTTACAGAAATCAATATATTTATAGCTTCTTTTTTAGTTAAATTTTTTGCATACGCATTTGGAATATACGACAATTCCTCTATAACTTTTTGAATCGCTTGATAAGTTTCTTCTTTAACATTTACTCCACCATTAATAACTCGTGAAACTGTTTTTGGAGAAAAACCTGATAAACGTGCAATATCATAAATAGTTACCTTTTTCCCATTTATATTTTTCATTTCAGTCCTCCATTACGAACATTCTAATATTACTATACAATATTTAATTTTTTTTAACAAGAGAATTTAGTAAATTATTTAAGATCCACAAATTCACAAAATTAATTTTACAAATATTCTTTCCCTTCAAAAAAGTTTAAATTGCATTTCACACCTTTATTTTTAAGAATGTTTCCAACTTCACGACAAATAAATTCATATGAGAAAAAACTGCCATAAAATTGTAGATTAACTTTTTCAGTAAAATGTGTAGGATTTATAAAAACATATAATAGCCTGTCAATGTAACATTTTAACATAGAGTTAATTTTTTCTTTAAAGATAACATTTGTTATCAACTCATCAGGAGGTAAATGAAAGGCAAACACCATTTCACAAATATCATAAAAAGAAATAAATTTGTATACTTGTATCAAACAATTATTATCAAAATATTCTATTTTACCTAAATCAAAATTGATTTTATAATCTTTCATAAAAACCTCTGAGCAAAAATCTACTCAAAAATTAGATGATTAAAACATCTAAAAAACAAAAGGACAAAAACATCTGTCCCTTTGTTTACTAAATTTCAGCTAATTTCTTCGACATAAATAACACCTACAATATTAGCAATTTCTTCCATTAGTTTAAGGTGCTCAAATCTACCTGATAATTCCAGAGTAATAAATGACGCGATTTTTTTGTCTGGAACATCAAAATATTCAATTCTGTCAGAATTAACATCTCCAAATGCAGTTCTAGAATCAGTCATTCTAATGCCATTTTCTGCACAATAAACCAATACACGATTATAGGCTTCTGTAGATTTAACCACTATATACAATTCAATCATTTTAGAACGATTTCGTAGATATTTTTTTAGTGGTTGGAACATAGATATCACACCCCAAACAGAAATGGCTACTAAAAGAGCTCCCTCATAAAAACCTACTCCAATAGCTAATCCAATTCCAGCTGAAGCCCATATTCCGGCTGCAGTTGTTAAACCAGTTATTTTCTTTTTATCTGTAATAAGTATTGTTCCAGCCCCAAGAAAACCAACACCTGATATAACCTGCGCACCTAAGCGTGTAGGATCTCCTGTACCAAATTTATAAGATACGTATTCATTCGTCATCATAATTAAACATGCAGCCAGACAAACAATACTATGTGTACGAATACCTGCTGGTTGAGATTTACTTCCTCTCTCTAAACCAATTACACCACCAATAACTACTGATAAAACAATCCTGACAACTATTTCAATATGTGATAACCCAAGACTAGTGGCTGTCATGATTATTTCCTTACTTTACGCCCCGGTCTTTGTGTGAAGTATAATACAGTTCCAGAAACAATCATCAGAACAATTGTATAAACAAATACCAGAGCTTGTGCATTAGATGTTGCTGTTTCATCACCTGCAGATCGAATCGTAATACCTAATGGTTGAGCTAGGGGATGGTAAAGGAATACAGATAAGTCGAAGTCAGTTAATAAAGAGTTAAAGTTTAAAGCAATAACAGAGAGAACAACCGGTAAAATAAATGGAATGATAACCTTCATCATAGTATAAAAAGGTGAAGCACCCATACTTCTTGCTGCATCTTCCATCTCATCATCAACACTAAATAAAATAGCACGTACCATTCTATAAGAAAATGGGATTTTTACAACTATATATGCAATAAGTAGAATTACCAAACCACCTACCAAAATCTGATTCAAGACAAGAAATTGTGGCTGATTAAAAGTAAATAATAAACTTACTGCTAAAAGTGTACTTGGTAGTAACCAAGGAAGTAGAGCACCATATTCAAATAAGAAATCAAAACGAGATTTATGTTTTCTGACAACACGAGCAAATACAACTGCGAGAATTGTTGCTGTTGTCGCAGCAATAATAGAATAAATAAAGCTGACCAAGAATGGAGAGAATGCCGCACTATTACTAAAGAATAAGCGATAATTTTCTAAAGTAAAGTTTGATAATGTTAAGTTACCTGTTTGAATTGCAACTGGATCTGTAAATGAGTATAATACTATAAAAATTAGTGGAAGCATGAAAACTGTGAACAATCCATATGCTACAATGTGAGCAATGATATTCCAAGGCTTAGACGCAATTTTTTGTTTTTTAAGAGGCGCTTTAGTCTTAGAGATAGAAATATAATTTCCACCTTTTTCTATCTTATTCATGATAGTAAGCAAAATTGTAGTTGCAATACCTAAAATAATTGCAAGTAAGGCAGCTAAATCACGAGAATTCCCCATCCCTGCAAATGTAATAATCATTGGATTTATAGTTTGAAATTCTTTACCACCAACAATCATGGGTGCTGCTACTGCAGATAAACCACTAAGAAAAACCATAATAGTAAGTGCAAATAGAGTTGGAATTAAGGTTGGTAACACTACTTTTCGGAAAACAGTAAATGGTTTTGCTCCCATATTTCGAGCAGCCTCAATAGTGTGATAGTCAACGCTTCGAATTGTATTTGTTAAAAACAATGTATGATTAGCAGTTCCTGAAAATGTCATAATGAATAAGACTGCACCATACCCAATAAACCAGTTAGAGTCTAAAGAAGGGATAACATTTTGTAAAAATTTTGTAATCAATCCATAAGGACCATAGACAAATTTATATCCAGTCGCTAAAACCACTCCTCCATAAATTAAAGAAGTCATATAACCTAATTTTAAAATTTTAGCACCTTTAATATCAAAGTACTCTGTAAATAGAACACAAAGAATACCTACGATATTAACTGTAATAATGAGTGAAAATGCTAACTTAAAACTGTTCATAATACTCTGAAGTGCTCTCTGAGATTTTAGAACACGATGTACAGCATCAAGGGAAAATTCTCCTCCTTTTACAAATACATTCACTACTAGATCAAAGTTTGGATAAATAATAAATGTTACTAAGAACCAGATTAACCCTAAACGAATAAGCCAATCTTTTAAATTTAATTTATGACGCATACTGCACCTCCTTAAAATTGCAGAACGTCTGATGGAGTGATAAATAATTCCACACTTTCTCCGACAGATCTAATAGCAGCCTGACTATCAATACTTGTTACATTAAGAATCTGACTTTCAGAAACTTTTATTGTATAGTGAATTGTAACTCCAGAAAACTCAACATCAATAATTGTCCCTTTTAGAATAAAATCTTGTTCAGTTTCACGATTGAATCGAACTTTCTCTAATCGAATGTATCCTTTTTTATCCTCTAAGAAAACGCTTGTATTTTTCAATAATACTTCGTGGACTGTTTCATCAGTCAAAACATTAATATCTCCAATAAAATCACATACAAATTCAGTTTGAGAATTATGATAAATTTCTACTGGTGTACCGACCTGTTCGATGTATCCATTGTTAAAGACTGCAATTCTATCAGATAAAGTCAAGGCTTCCTCTTGATCATGAGTAACATATAAAGTAGTAATACCTAACTCTTTTTGAAGTCTTTTCAACTCTTTTCTCAAATCTACACGTAATTTTGCGTCAAGGTTTGACAATGGTTCATCTAGACAAAGAATTTTAGGTTCAAGAACCAGAGCACGAGCCAATGCTACCCTTTGTTGTTGACCCCCAGATAATTCTGATACATTACGCTGTAACTGTTGATCAGAGATCTTAATTTTTGCTGCTACTGCTGATACTTTAGCTTTAATAACATCTGGAGCTACCTTCTTAACTTTTAAACCAAATGCAATATTATCAAAAACAGTCATAGTTGGAAATAGCGCATAAGATTGAAATACAATACCAATTCCACGCTTTTCAGGTTCCAAATGAGTGACATCTGTTCCATTAACTTCAATACTTCCTGATGATGGATTTAGAAAACCTACCAAAGCTCTCAAAGTAGTTGATTTACCACATCCTGAAGGCCCAAGAAAAGTAAAGAATTCCCCTTCATGTATATCTAAATTCAGATTATCAATTGCAACAAAATCACCATATTTAATTTGAATATTATCAAATTTAATCATCTCACTAACTCCCTCTATCACTAAAACCAAAAGCCTCTCTTTATTTCTTCCATAAATTTAGAAATAATAGAGAGACTTGGACATAAAAATTAACTCTTATTTCTTATTGTACGTATTCTAATTCAGCTTTTTCTACCCATTCATCCAAATGCTTTCCAACAGCTTCCCAGTCAATATTTTGTGGTTTCACTTGATCAACAAATTTCTTAGTATCTTCTGGTAGATCTTTGAGGGCATCTTTATTTGCAGGAATAGATCCAAAGTTCTTACTATATTCTACTTGAATTTCTGATTGACCAAACCAATCAATAAATTCTTTAGCTAACGCTTGTTTTTTACTAGTGCTTAAAACCATAGTTTGTTCAGTTACAAATGGTACACCGATCTCAGGAGTCATAACTTTGAAAACAACATTTTGTTCTTTTTGTCCAACTAATGCACCAGAACCCCACATCATTCCATATTGTATTGGATCTTCTTTGTCTAACATCTTAACAATTGAACTTTCTCCCTTTTGAAGAGTGTATGCATTTTTCAAATATTCTTTTGCTACTTCCCAACCTTTTTCGGAAACACCTAATTCACCTTTATCATCAAGGTATCGAACTAAGATACTTGCTAGAATTGCACGTCCTGTACCACCTTGAAGACCAGAAATTGAATATTTACCTTTATACTTACTACCTAATTCTGTCCAATCTTTAGGCATTTCTTTTACATCAGGCGCCCCAATTAAAACTAATGGTTGAACAATCACAGGATTATAATAATTATCTTTATCTGATAAAGATTGATCAATTTTATCTAACCATTTAGGCTTGTACTGTACTAGTAATTTTTGATCTCTAATTTTATTTGAATCAACAGCACCAATTCCAAATACCATATCTGCAACTGCATTATTCTTCTCAGCAATAACACGGTCTGCTAATTGAGCGCCAGGGATATCAACCATTTTGATATTAAAACCAGCTTCTTTTGCTTTAGCAGTTAGCCAATCACCACGACCATTTGAGACTGAGTTCGAATAGATTACTAATTCTTGACTTTTATCAGCTTTTTCTTCAGATGAAGAAGCAGTCGTAGAATTTGAACCTCCAGAGCAAGCAGCAAGTGTAGTAAGAGCAACTCCCGTTGCAAGTACAGTAGACCAAACTTTCATTTTTTTCATGATAAGTTCTCCTTTTTTATTATTTTATTTAAATTTTTCGTGATATGGAACAAATTGTCTCATATCTTCAAATACAGTATAGTCAATACGGTTTACAGTAATAGTTGGAATCTTCTCTAATAAAATTTCAGTTAATTCTGCTCTGACTTTAGTAAACTCTTCTTCCTCCTCTTCGGTTAAAGGAATTCGAAGATACCCAATTGAAATATGGAATTGATATCTATCATGATTAGGGAAACGAACACCTGCTTTTTCTGAGACATAAGTACGAATTTCTTCTAATCTCTTTGCAGAAGCTTCATCTGCAGGTTCAACTAATATGTTTTGTTTTCCCATTTCAGTTACACGCATATGAATTTCTTCATCCAACAATGGAAAAATTTCAAGTTGTTTAGCAAAGTAATCATGTATTTCCTGTAAAGGTGTATCTAGAGGAAGATTACTGCTCCAAAACTCCGTTTCACGATTTTCATGGCACAACAATTCAATTACAGTCATGTGAATAGAATTCCTTGGAGTTAAAGTGAACTTATCGATAAATGGTAATTCTCTATAACGTGATTGAATAATATCAACAACTTCCATCAAATCTTGTTTAGTATAAAGATTTGCTACAACTGTATTCCCAGGGAAATGATTAAATTCCCCATTCTCTTTGAACTTAATTTTTGTTAAGTTTTTCATATAAAGACCTTCTTTTTTATATTTGACATCGGTGTCATCATGTTTACATTATACAATGAAACCGTTTCCTTTGTCAAGCGCTGTCAAACATTTTTTTTAATTTATCTTTCATTAAATATACATTTCATTAAAAGGTTAAGTAATTTTTCCAAAATACAGCACTCATATAGACAGTATCATCAATTATAGCCATTGGGATTTTTTGATTGCCAATTCCATGTATCTCTACACATGTCTTCAATCGATTTTGTTGTTCTCCAATTTAATTCCTTATATGCTTTGTCTGCATTTGCATAACAAGTTGCAACGTCTCCTGAACGTCTTGGAACTATTTTATAAGGAATAGGGATCTTATTAACACTTTCAAATGTATTTACAAGTTGTAATACACTAGTGCCTTCTCCCGAGCCTAGGTTATAGATATAAACATCTGTTTTTTCAGATACTTTTTCTAAAGCTTTTATATGTCCTATTGCTAAATCTACTACATGGATATAATCACGCACACCAGTACCATCAAGCGTATCATAATCATTTCCGAACACACTTAGCTCTGACAGCTTACCTACCGCTACTTGTGCAATATAAGGCATCAAGTTGTTAGGAATTCCTGAGGGATCTTCCCCAATAAGCCCAGACTCATGAGCACCAATTGGATTGAAATAACGAAGCAACGCAATACTCCATTCTGAATCTGCCACATGAACATCTTTTAAAATTTGCTCAAGCATCACTTTCGTATACCCATAAGGATTTGTCGCACTTGTTTGCATCGTCTCAATTAGAGGTGACTGATTGTTAATTCCATATACAGTCGCACTTGAAGAAAAGACAATCTTTTTAACATTAAATTCTGACATCACTTCAACAAGTGCCAATGTACTCATAATATTATTTTTGTAGTACATCACAGGCTTTTGCACGGATTCTCCGACAGCTTTATAACCTGCAAAATGAATTGCAGCATCAATCGATTCTTGTTCAAATACCTTTCTCAATGCTTGTTTATCACAAACATCTAATTCGTAAAACACAGGACGTATTCCTGTAATTGCTTCAATACGGTCTAGCACCAAGATGCTAGAATTCGAAAGGTTGTCGACAATGATAACTTCCTTTCCTAAATTTAGTAATTCTACTACGGTATGGCTACCAATATAACCAGCTCCGCCTGTTACCAATATTGCCATTTGGGTTTCCTCCTAATTAATTCCAACCGACTTAACAAATCTCATAAACGCTTCATGTCCAGATGAAGTATTCTTATAAACACCTGCATCTTCTAGGACTCTCGCAAATGCTTGTCCTACTTCGTGTTGAACTACGCTATTAACCTCTTCTTTTTTAATGTTAGGATATTTTTCTTTCAATTGGTCGGCCCATTCTAAATGATAATCCGCAATTGCGTTTTCCTCTCCTAAAAGATATTTTCCAACTTCTTCTAACTCTGGTTTCAAACGAGGTGGTAATATCGCAAGTCCCATCACTTCGATTAATCCGATATTTTCCTTTTTAATATGTTGTACATCTTGATGAGGATGGAAAACACCATCTGGGTATTGTTCAGTAGTATGATTATCTCTTAGAACAATATCTAATTCATATCTCCCGTCCACTTTACGAGCAATAGGAGTCACCGTATGGTGTGGGACATCTTCAGTCATAGCAATGATGTCTACTTCTAAATCTGAATATTCTCTCCACTTATTTAGAATTTTAGTAGCTAAATCTAACAAGCGATTTTTATTTTCACTTTGTAACCTAATTACTGACATTGGCCATTTTACAATACCAGCATTAATATCCTCAAAGTCTTTAAAACGAAATTCACTCTCAAATTTTGCTTTTTCCATTGGGAAAATATATTTCCCTCCCTGATAGTGGTTATGACTAAGAATGGAGCCTCCTGAGATAGGAAGATCAGAATTTGAACCAGCAAAATATCCTGGCAAAATATCAACAATCTCCAATAATTGTTCAAATGTTTTAGAGGTAATAGCCATTGGTACATGTTGACTATTCAAAAATATCGCATGCTCATTAAAGTATGAGTAGGGAGAATACTGGAATCCCCATACTTCGTCACCAAGTTTCAACCGAATAATTCTATGATTCGAACGTGCTGGATAATTTATTCGCCCCTGATATCCTTCATTTTCCATACATAGTAAACATTTGGGATAATTAGTTGCTTTTACTAATTTTTCAGCAGCAATTGTTTTTGGATCTTTTTCGGGTTTTGACAAATTTATCGTAATCTCTAGCTCTCCATATTTAGTTGATGCTCTAAACTCAATATTCTTAGCAATAGCAGAAGTTTTAATATAATCACTATCTTTACTTAACTTATAAAACTCTTCAACTGCTTCTTGAGGTGATATATCATATGAACTCCAAAAAATATCATTTAATCGACTAGGTAAAGGAACTATGAAATTCATTAACTCTGCTCCTAAACATTCCTTTTCCTCGATTAAATCTTTAATTTTACCGTTTTTTAAGGCGATTTCCACTAAGTAATCTTTTATTTGTTTCAGGTCATTTTCATCGGAAATGCGATCAGTTCCCTCCTCACCTATTAACGCTAATACTCTATTTTTCACATATATTTTGTCAATTTCATTATACATTCCGTATTCAATTACTCTATCAACAAAATTATCAATAATTGTTTTCATATATTTTTCTTTCTAATTTATGTTCCCATATTTTCTATACATTATCCATTTATAAATTGCTTGCGTAGTATGAGCAATTTTATCAAGGTGATGAATAATATCTAAAGCACCAATTACTTCAGAAACATTCCCATCATCTTCAAATATGTAATTCATTATTTTCTTTTCAATATTTATACTAAGCTCTTCTATCTCATTCTGTTTTTGTATAACAACCATATCTAAACATCCAGATTGTTCCTCTCTATAACAAGATATAGCCCTATTCATATGCTGTCCGATAACTTCATGAAGTATTTTTATTTCTGAAATAATTTTCTTCAAATTTTCATTATTTTGAATAATCTGTAGATTTTTTAAAATTTCAACAATTCTATCCCCAATACGTTCAATGTCAGTTGATATTTTTATTACACTAATAATTCTTCTTAAGTCATATGAAACAGGATGTTGTAAACAAATTAACTCAAATCCTTTTTTATCAATATTTAGAACTGACTCATTTATGATTAAATCTTCTTTAATCAATTCTACTCGTTCTTCATTTGATAAATATTCAAATAACTTCTCATATTTATCAAGCACAGATACCCAAATGGTCTCTAAATTATTTGATAATTCTATAATTTCATTTTCTAAATATAACCTTAACATTTAGGTACCTCTTCTTAACAAAGTTCAATAGTAACAATTAATATTTTAAACAATATATCAAACATCAATAACTAGAATACTTGCATCATCCTTCTTTCCATAGATTGGATCAATAGCAGAAGAATTAAATCTCATCTTAATTAACTCTTCAAAAGTTTTATTTTGATTATTTTGATAGAATTCATAAAAGCCATCGCTCATTAAAACAATTTGTTCACTAGTAACATCTATTTGATTAATAATAGCATGGTCTAAAAATCTCTCATCCAACGAACCTATCCAGTACCCACTCGGTTGATTAGATAATTTTCTGATTTTTTGTAAAATAATTTTTTTATTTAAAACACTATTTGTACCAATTGAATCTTTTATCTCATTTTTCCCTTTTTCAAATAAGTTATCTACTCTATGATCAGTTATTTCCATTTCGTTTACTAACATGACGCAGTCACCTAGCATCATATACTCCAACTTTTTTTCTGAAAGTTTAGCAAATATAAAAGCAAATGTTGGTAAGCGATAATACTCTGTTAATTCATATGAGTTTAAACCGATTTCATCTTTAACCTCAAGTAAAGCAGTTTCAAATATTTGTTTAAGAGTTTTTGATTCTTTACAATTAACCGACAAACTTTCTGATAAAATATGTACAACTTCTGAGACTGAATAACCTATCTCCTCTTTAGAATTATATAAATCTGTAGCTCCATCAATAATCCAAAAATACTGATTTTGTGAACCTACAGCATCCTCATTTTCTACAGAACTTCCTTGTATCGAACAAATTTTATTTATCTTTACCATAATACTTCAACCCTTTTAGTGTCAAAAGTAAACCAATTCCTGTCACTGTTAAGAATAGTTCCATAATCTTGTTCGAACCAGTCTTTGGTAATTTTTGTTTTACATCTACTATTTCTTTAGATTTATTAATATGATTTTCAGTTTCTCTGCCATCTCCAACTATTTTATGGTTCACTTCTTCTGTCTTATTATCTTGTTTATTGTCGATCTTGTCATTCATTTGTCTATTATCTTTACTTGAGTTAAACTCTCCGTTCTTCTGGTTACTATCAATTACATTATTTGAATTAGATTGTTTTTCATGCACATATGAACTTGTTTTAAATTTTTCCTCTTTGTTTTTTTCTTTTTCGTTTTTATCACTTAAGTTATTTGTTACAATTTTATAAAGCCCATTCTCCGTTACAATATTGAAATTACCATCGCTATCACGTATAACAGGTTCTTTCTCATTTGCATTAGATTTGATGAATGATATATACTTACCGGATAAATTATAAAATTGGTTATTTAAAACGGTTATTTTACCCTTTGAATCCTCAATAACAATTCCTTCTTTACCACCGAATATACTATTCTCTGAGACTACTAAATTATCACTAACTCGTAATAATTCAATATTTGGTTGTTCTGTTTCCTTAGAATTATTATTAATTACATTTTTTGTTACAGTAATATCTGATACTTTTCCTAAATATTCTGCACTATCTTTTGCAACTCGTATCGCTTTTGTTTTAGGATCGGCAATATTAAATATATTTTCGGCGATAACCACCTGTTTATTTAAATCTAATAGGTCTTTAGTGTTTTTATAGCTATAAGCATTTACTAAAGCTGCTCCGCTTTCTCGATAATGTACACTCTCTCCTTTAACTTTCTTATCAAAGCGATTTCCTTTGATTAATACATCAGTGAATCCTGTAAAACGTACACCTGCATACATCATGTTATCAAAATGATTATTTAAAATTTTAATATTAGAGGGGTTCTGTGTCGACAATGTTTGATAGTGTGTGCCAATTGCTGTTACTAATTCTCCAGATTTATCACTTTTGCCAAAATAGGAATTTTGAATAGTCACATTTTCAGATTTTTTCCCATCATCATTCAAGGCATAAGGAAAACCTTTTCTAGTTAATGGTTCAATCTGAATGCTCTCCTTACTTATGATTTGCCCATCCTTCATCGTTTTGGGTAAGGCTTGCCCAAGAAAACGAGAATTATCAACTAATACATTTTTCGAACCTGCAATTTGAATAGCATGCCCTTGATAACTATCCTTGAATGTTACATTTTTTATAGTTACGTTATTTGAATTCCCAATAGCAAATGCACCTGAAGAATTTATAAGTGGTAGATTTTTTGCTTTAGTTCCTTCTTCATTCAAAGCACCGTTCATATCAATAGTACCACCAGAATAACTAATATCTTCTGTTGGGCTCCATTCTACTTGCGCACCATCATCCGTAAATAAACCTGTCATAAAAACAATGGAAGGGTGATTCTTAATATTTATACCATTTAGAATTGTAGCTTTCTCATTCAATTCTAAGTGTGTATGACTTTTTAAAAAAACAATTTCTTTTACTAAATAAGTTCCTTCAGGAAAATATACATTTCCTCCACCTAGTCCTTTAGCTGCAGCATCTATTGTATCTTGAATTGCTTGACGATCATCATTAACTCCGTCACCTATTGCTCCATAATCTTTTACACTTAAAGCAGTATCTTCAAATTCTTTTTTGATAATTCTGTCACTTATAACATCTTCCTTATAACTCTTATTTTCATTAGTAGATGTTACTGTAGATTCAACTGTTCTGTTGTCTAATTGTGAATTAGAACGAATAGTACCATTAGAGCTGATACTATTAACACTTAACGAATTATCTAAACCATTAGTGGTTGAATTAGAGGCAATCATTTCAGCAGAACGATTCTGATTAACAGTTGGTGAATTATCTAAATCATTAGTAATTGCATTAGAAGACTCTTTTGTAGCCATCGGTGAAGAACTAGTAACAACTTCATCCGATAAAATACCTTGGCTTCCCAAAATTGAAATTGCCAATAGTACCGAGCAAGTCCCCACCTTTAATTTACGAATACTGAATACCTCATTAGGAACAAAATATTTCATCAGAACCTCCAATTTTTTTACTATTTTTTAACAATTGATTATTACTTTTCTTAAAATAGATAGAATGACACCGCTGTCATTATCTTTATCATATATTTTCCAAATTGAATTGTCAAGGAATAACACAAGAAAATATTAAAATTTATACTCTTCGGAAATCTCTTCAAACTAGGTCAGTGCCGCCTTGCCCTAAGTCTAGGTTACTGACTTGGTCAGTTCTATAGTAGATTGAAACTAGAATAGTACACCTCTACTTCTAAAACATTGTTAGAAATCGATTTGACTATCCCGATTGATTTGTCCTATTCTTATTTCATTTTACTATATCTACAACCTCAAAGCAGGGTTTTGAGCTATCTATGGCCAACTTCCTAGTTTGCTCTTTAGCCTTCCATTTAAAAATGATGCTATCTTTCTTAGCTTGAATATAAAATATCCCATTTACTATATTTAAATTTATTGATATGTTGTAAATTATAAATGAAAGAACAAATACCTTGTCATACAAGCATTCGCCAGGGATATTTACCTGAATATCGCTCATATGGCGGATTGAAACTAAAACACTACAATATATTTCTTAAATAGACCTTCTATAAAAGCTAGATTTAACCTCGATAAAAATAGATGCAGTGCTTCTAAAATACTGGAATAGGGTATATAGGTAATCGTAGACAAGTGTTTTATAGATTGTCTCGCAGGAGATCTAATGATGTATAGCAAGCTTCACTAAACATATGGGATATTTGTATTATTATAATATCAAAACGCTATAAATTCTATCATGCAAAAGAATGACTAGAACATGAAAGACAGGCACAAAACTTTGAACAATATTCTGAAAACAAAAAAAGACGCGAGTTTCCACAATCTCACTCATGGAAACTCACGTCTTTCAAAAAATAGGGTGAATTGAAAACTAGAACAAGACACTAGATTTTCTAAATGATGTCTAGTAAGGATTCTAAATGCTACACCAAATTGCTCACATCTTATTTCAAACCACGGGACTCCCACAAGAAAGGAAAATCCTATAAAAATTCTCTCTCTGAGGAGAAAGGAGCCTCAACTACAGGTGTAAACTATTATCAATTGAAAACAACAGTTTTTACACTCAATTAGACTTTTTAAGGACAGGATCACTTTCGCTTGTCTGTAGTTTGTCATTTTTTTGATAAAGTTAGTACTTTTTCAGAAACTGTTTTGAAAGTCTCAATGATATAGTCTACTTCTTCATCGCTTAATTTAGTATGAAGAGGGAGGGTAATTTCATTCTCAAAGAAGGCATAGGCCTTAGGATAGTTCGTCATATCAAATCCAAGATTCTTATAGGCTGTCAAGAGAGGAAGCGGTTTGTAGTGAACATTACTTGCAATTCCTGCTTTAGCCAATTCTTGGATGATGAGGTTGCGTTCTTCTAGGCTTGCTCCTTCTACACAGGTGATGTAGAGGTGGCGTGAAGATTCGACAGTTTCAGTCTTGTGTGCCAAAGGATGGATGCGAGAACCTGCAAAACCACTATCATAGCGGTCCACAATGTCCTTACGGCGTTGCAACAAACTTGGATAGCGGTCCAATTGTACCAAACCAAGTGAAGCCATGATATCGGTCATGTTGCACTTATAGGCTGGTGTAACGATATCGTATTCCCATGACCCCAATTGCATCTTGGCAAGAGCATCCTTAGTTTGCCCGTGAAGGGAAAGGATTTGGAATTCCTTGTACATCTCTTCGTCATCAATCACTGGATTGGCTTTCCAAGTCGCACTTCCACCTTCTGCCGTTGTAAAGTTCTTAACGGCATGGAATGAGAAGGAAGTAAAGTCAGCGATAGAACCAGAAGGTTGTCCTTTATAAGTAGATCCCAAAGCGTGGGCACTATCAGAGACAATGACAATACGGTTAAAGGCCTTTTGCCACTTGCTTGAAGCGGTAAAGAAGTCACGTTTTTTCTCCACGACTTGGAACAAACGGTCATAATCGCAAACAATCCCTGCGAGCTCTACTGGGATAATCACCTTAGTTTTCTCAGTGATAGCTTGCTCCAGCAAGTCATAGTCCATTTCAAACGTATCTGCTTGGATATCTACCATGACAGGGGTCGCTCCTACGTGCGTGATGACACTACATGAAGCTGTATAGGTCATGGCTGGAACGATGACTTCATCACCAGGCCCAACTTCAAGCACACGCAAAATTAACTCCAGAGCGGCTGTCGCAGAGTTAAGGCAGACAGTCTTAGGCGTCTGTGTGTATTGGGACAAGCGACGCTCCAGTTCTTTGGTCTTAGGACCTGTTGTAATCCAACCAGAACGAAGGGTATCCGCTACTTCAGCAATTTCTGATTCCGTAATATCGGGTGGTGAAAATGGAATATTGTAATTTGGCATTGATTTGCTCCTTTTATCTGTACTCATTCTCTTATGACTACTTTATTTTAGTACCTCAAATACGGTTTGAAACATGATTTTGATGTCTCCAAGGAAACTAAACTCTCGGAGATAGACGAGGTTATAGCGCATCTTTTCAGGAAGGACGTGTTCGACATAGGCTTGGTCAACCGACAGACCTTTCTCCGTCATTTGACTGATGATAGTGTCCTCATCCTTGTAGTTGATGCTGGTTGGAGAGGTAATCCCTGCTGGTAAGAGCAAGGTCGCCATCATTTCAGGGCTATACCGCTCTGTGTAACGAGGCACTTCAGGTCGTGTACCGACAAAGGACATTTCGCCTTTCAGGACATTGACCAACTGAGGAAGTTCATCCAAACGCACACGGCGGATGAAATTACCAACCTTGGTAATGCGGCTATCGTTAGCAGAAGTCACCAGGCTCCCTTTTTTATCCGCATCCGTCACCATGGTACGGAACTTCCAAATCTTGAAAGGTCGATTGTACTGGGTCACGCGCTCTTGCTTGTAAATCACTGGCCCCTTGCTATCCAACTTGATCCAAATGCTCAAGATGAGAAAGATGGGTGAGGTCAGAACCAGTACTACCAAGGCTAGAACCCAATCCAAGCAACGCTTGAAAATCAGCGAACCCTTCCTTTTAGAGACAAGCTGGTAGTAAGACTCAACCTCACTTGATTTCATTTCCACAGGCAAGTCTTCCCATTTCAGCATGCTGTTCTCCTTTGTTTTTATTATACTATTTGTCAACATTTTTCATTATACCACAAAATGGAAAAGGCGGTGAAAGAAATCTGTAATTTGAAGGATTTCCTTCTTTTACTCAATGAAAATCAAAGAGTGTTAGGACATGGCCCCTGCCTGCAAGCTATACATCTTGTGATAGGTTCCTCCCAAGGCCAAGAGTTCTTCATGAGTTCCACTCTCGATAATGCGCCCCTTGTCCAAAACATAGATGCAGTTGGCGTCTTGAATAGTAGAAAGGCGGTGAGCGATAGCAATAGTTGTTCGGCCCTGTCTCATCTTCGCCAGAGAAGCTTGAACCAAGCTTTCTGTTTCAGAGTCAATATTGGCGGTCGCTTCATCCAAAATCAGGATTTTAGGCTGGCTGGCAACTGTTCTGGCAAAGGCAAGAAGCTGTCGCTGACCAGTTGAAAAACTCGATCCACGCTCAGACACAGGGGAGTCGTACCCCTTAGGAAGTTCTTGAATAAAGGAATCTGCATCCACAAAGGCTGCCGCAGCCTGAACCTGATCATCACTGATTTCTTGGTACATGGCGATATTGGACTTAATAGTTCCATGATAGAGAAAGGGTTCCTGCAAGACCAAACCGATGTTTTTTCTCAGCTCTTCTTGACTGAAATCCCTGATATCCACATCATCCAAGAGAACTCTCCCTGACTGGAATTCATAAAAGCGCATGAGGACATTGATAATCGAAGATTTCCCCGAACCTGTATGACCTACAAAGGCAATGGTTTCACCCTTGTTGACCGAAAAAGAAATATCATCCAGAATAGGATGTTTGCCATCATATGAGAAACACACATGTTCAAAACGAATATTGCCTTCTTCAACCTCAACCTGACTATTTTCTTGAAGAGGCTCATAGGTTGCCTCGTCAATCAAGGCAAAGACACGGCCTGCAGACACCATAGACGTTTGCAGGGTTGAAAAGTTTTGCGTTACTTCAATCAGAGGATCAAAGAGACGATTGATGTACTGGATAAAAGCATACATAGTCCCGACCGTTATCCCGATAGAAAGATCACGGTAGCCAAAATAGGCCATTAAGACAGTATAACCTAGGAGTTTCAACAAACTCATAGCAGGGCGCAACAAGAGGGCATCAAAGGCTACAGAGCGGTTGGCATAGACCAAGTGTTCTTGGTTAATCTCATCAAATTCTGCCTGCTGGCGCTTTTCTTGATTAAAGACCTGGATAATCCTAATTCCTTCGATATTTTCTACCAGCTTACTATTGATATCTGACAAGAGACTTCTGGTTTTCTCGATAATCTTGACTGATTTTTTACGATAGAGATTGACCAAAAGGAAAATCAAAGGGAGAAAGAGCAGGACTAATGCTGTCAAACGAAAATCCAACACCAACATGGTATAAAGGGTTGTCAAAAAGATAAAAATTGCTGAGATAAAACTGGATAAAATCCCCGAAAACATATCACTGATTGTCTCGGTATCATTAGTCAAACGAGAGACGATAGAGCCTGCTGGCGTCTTGTCAAAATAAGACATGCCTAGCTTCTCCATATTGGCAAAGGCATCGCGACGAATATCCCTCACAATACTGTAAGACACCCGTACAAAGAGAAGATTTCCGACATACTGAACCAGAGTTTGCAGGATATAGAGACCATAGTAGGCCAGCAACACTGTCACAGCGAGTTGATTGAGATTGCTGAGATACTGGTCGATAAAGTGGGAAGCCACAAGGGGAATGACACTTTTAATGACCGTAGTCGCTAGGAGAAAGCTGAGTGCCAAAAAGGTCAGAAGACCATAAGGCTTGAGATAAGATATCAAGCGCTTCAATACAGCCCATTGTTCTTGTTTATTCTGCATCTTCTTCTCCCTTCATTTCCAGCTGCTGAGACTGGTAGGTTTGGGCATACCAGCCATCCAAAGCTAGCAAGTCTTCGTGCCTGCCTCGTTCGATGATTTGACCATTTTGCAGGACTAAAATCAAATCTGCATGGACAACTGCACTGAGGCGATGAGCCGTAATAATGGTTGTCTTGTCCTTTCGCGTCTCCTTAAGGTTGTCGATAATCGCATACTCTGTCTTGGCATCCACGGCCGACAAAGAATCATCCAAAATCAAGATATCAGGGTCTAAAATCATAGCCCGACTCATAGCCAGACGCTGCTTTTGCCCACCAGAAAGACTGACTCCCTTTTCACCAATCAACGTATCAAATCCCTGTGACATGGCTACAATGTCTTGGTAAACTTGAGCTAGCTTAGTCGCTTCCTCGACCGCTGAAATGGGCAAGTTAGGATTGCCAAAGCGAATATTGTCTAAAATCGAAGTCGCAAAGAGGAACTGGTCCTGAGGGACGTAGCCCATAAGACTACGAAGGTCTGTCAAACGATAATCGCGAATATCGTGACCATTTAGATAAATAGCTCCCTTATCCACATCGTACTCACGCAAGAGGAGTTTAATCAAGGATGTTTTCCCAGAGCCTGTCTGCCCAACCAAGCCCAGAGTTTGCCCTTTTTCCAAACTAAAGTGAATATCCATTAGCGTTTCCTCGTTTTCAAAAGCAAAGTTATCAATAGCATACTCCAAGCGCCCGTTTTCAATACCATCCAGAGGAAACTCGGAGTCTTTTACAGATGATTCCTGAGACAAAAGATTCTCAATCCGCTGGTAAGAAACCTTTCCTCGCTGAGTGATATTAAAGAGGAAACCAATAGCCATGAGAGGCCAGACCATCATATCCAAATAACTAATAAAAGTGACCAAATTTCCAACTGTAATCTGCCCCTCCCGAACCATCAAAGAGCCGACTAAGAGTGTTAAAACATAGGATAATCCAACAAACAAGAAAACCATTGGGTCAAAGAGTCTATCGTATTTCATGGTTTGGAGATTCTTTTGGAAGGTTAATTCATTGACTGCCTGAAAGGACTCCAGCTCATCTGCCTGATAACCAAAAGACTTGGTCACTTTGATACCTGATACAGACTCCTGAACCTTGTTATTGAGTTCAGAAAAGGCATCCTGTGACTCTCCAAAGACCTTATGAGTCTTTCTTCCCAAACGACTGGTCGCATATGCCATAAAAGGCAGGGGTAAAATTGCAACTAGAGTCATCTGCCAGGAAATGCTAAAGAGCATGGTCAGCAAAGTCACTAAAGCTGTAATAGAGGCATCCACCGCAGATATAACACCACCACCTGCAAGACTCGTCAAAGAATTGATATCATTGGTTGCGTGTGCCATCAAGTCCCCCGTCCGATAGGTTTGATAAAAGGCTGGAGACATCTTTGTAAAATGCTCAAACAAGCGAGACCTCATAATCTGCCCCAGACGGTAGGATGTCCCAAGAATATACATACGCCAAACATAGCGCAGATAGTACATACCAAAGGCCGCAAGAAGCAAGTAAAATAGGTAAATAAGTAGTTCATTCTGAATTAATTGCCCCGATGTGATAGCATCAATGATCCGCCCCATGACCATTGGGGGAATGAGGTTAAGGACAGAAACCAAGACCAAGGCCACAATTCCGACTAGATAACGGCGTTTTTCTAGCTTAAAAAACCACCAGAGTTTTTGAATAATGGACATAAAATTCCTTTCTAGTTCCAAATGGAAACCTGAGACTCCGACCCCAGGTTTTTCTTATTCATAGGTTACAACTGTAACGTCACCTTTGTCATACTCAGCGATAAAGATATTGGCTACATTGTCATGCCCTTGTTTGCCGAGATTATCAATCAACCACTCTTCGCTACAGCCAAGCGATTCCAAGACTTCTACTTGGATAACACCATCAGTCACAATTAGATACTTAGGATTTTCATCTCCCATTTGGACCACGATGAGTTGGTCATTTTGCTCCTGCACAGCTCGTTCAACTTGCTTCATCTGGAAAATCCCTTGGCTACGAAGTTTGAGGGTTACATCCACCCCAAACAAATCAACCGAACGACAGGCTTCTAGGTCAATCTTCTCATGTTTGATGAGGAGAGTTGGCTTACCATCAATCAAACATTTCACAAAACGAATATTATGAAGCCACTTGAGGGTCAAAACCAAAATAGTCCACATCAGTAAAATCACCTCGTACTGCAAAATGCTGATAGAACTATTGTAAATCACCCCACCAATGATAGCACAGAGAACATAATTCTGAATTTAATCTGTCGCAGAGTTAGGTGCTAAGTTCCCCTTTCCTGTCACATTGATAACAAAACAAGTGAGAAGAGCCCCAAGGCCAGTTTGATTAAAATTTCCATATAGTTGAGTGTCATTTGCTTACCTCCACCAACTCAATAGCGTCTGTTTGATGCAATTCTAATTTCTCTAAAAGATACTTGTCTGGTTGGCTCCCATTCATAGCGCGGTAGAAATTTGAACCCACCTTGATTAGCGCTCCATCAGTGGCTGCAGAAGTATTGACGTAAACTTCTGATTTATCCACTCCCAAGTCTTTGGAAATGACCTCTATGAAATGAAGGGAAGTTTGAAATTGATTGTTAGAGGCTTGATTGGTCTGGTATTTTGAAATTGTCACCAAAAGCATGACCACTAAGGTCAGGGCCAAAATCATGACCAATTCCCGAAACTTAGTCCCCTTTTTATCCCGATAAGCCTTAAAAGCAAAAAATCCTGTGATAGCTAGGAGCACAATCCCAAAGCCAATCATGATTCCATTTTGCTGACTGATTTGGCTAAGCACATAGTCATATGAGTAAAATTTCATTTATTTTCACTCCTTTTCATAAAATCATTCTTCATTATAAACGAAAGAGAGTGATTTTTCAAACCATACGTTGGGGAAATAGACCTATCAGACCAACTTCTCAAACTAATGACTCCAGTAGCTATTTCAAGATTCTGATTTTGATAATTGATAAGAATAGACACTAGGAATTATCACTGCAAAGAAAAGTGTCAAGAAAAACACCCAGTAAACATATAGTTGCACAAAGGAATTTAGAAACAATAACAATCCTCCTAACACCCAAATTTTTCCAGCTAATCGATGTGTTTTTCTCCAGTTTTTATCACTCTCCAAGGTCCACGGAAGTCGAATACCGATTATATAATTTCGGTGTGTTTTTGGTAGATAATTTCCAATTACGATCATCAAGACTCCCATAAAAATCTGAGCTAGAAGCCCACTCATCATGGAATACCCCAAAGATTCTCCGTAGATAGAAATCATTGATAGACAAGATACAAAAGGAATAATCCAGTAAATCAAAACTTGTATTTTTGAACTGATATTGCTAGATTTAGGATCCTTAATCATTAAAAATAGAAGCAACCAATGCATCAAAAGCATGAGAGCAGGCAATCCAAAGATAGCAAATACTTTATGATTGTAGCCATCTGCTTGACCCAGTAGATTAAAATGGGTGGGCATCTTCTCTGGCAATTGATACCAGAAAACACAACCTACAAGGGAAGATAGTAGGATGAGAATACTCGTAAATAATAGCAATTTCTTATTGATTTTTATCTTCATCTAAAGATCTCCTTTCAAATCTGCTAACCACACCATCATATCCTCTAAAACCGATGTATTTAACTCATAATAAATAAAGTTTTTTTCTTTCATTTCATGAATCAAATCCGCTGCTTTCAAAATCGTGAGATGGTGTGAAATAGTTGCATTAGTCAACTCGAATTGACTGGCAATTTCTCCTGCAGATAATCTACCTGCTTTTAGTAAATTTAAAATCTCTCTCCTAACTGGATGAGATAAGGCTTTAAAGCTATTTGCAAAACTCATAATGCCTCCTTTCCCTTTGTAATATTAGTAGGGCTAGGAATAAGCAAGGTAGAACTGATAGCATTCCAGTCGGTGATGGGCCTAAAATCAAGAGGCTTGAAACTTTTTCTCCTGGTAATTGAAAGAGTAACCCAATACCTGCAGTTGCATTGATTGCCCCATGAAATAGGGCAGAAGCCCAGATAGAACCTGTCTTTTCCAACAACCAGCTTAACAATATTCCTAGGCTAAAACAAAATAGAAACATAGCAACAACTCCCAAAACGGGATAAGCAAAATAAGTAAGGCCATAATTATATCCTTGTAAATTGATTGGTAGATGCCAAAGACTCCAAATGAGACCAAGCAAGACATGAGTCTGGACTATTGAAAAGCGTCCTCTTAGAGCTGGGTAAAGATAGACACGCCAACCAATTTCCTCTCCCAATGCAAAGAAACTATTAAGAAAAGGAGCGTAGGTCAAACTAGATAGGATTTGAATCAAAGCCAAGAAAGATAAGGGAATCGGTGATTGAAGGACTCCTTTTTCTTGTAAAATAGCTTGAATAGATTCAAAACCAAGGCTGAAATTACTAGGGAATACAAGAAAATAAAGTCCCGCTCCTAAAAAACTGATGACTGCTGGTAACCAGATAGCTAGTAAGTAAAAGCTCCAGTTCCTCTTGAGATTCACGACTAATTTAGATTTGATTCCACTAGGTTGATTCGTGATTTTCCCTGAGAGAAAGACTGCAAGCGCAGGCATCCACATGGCTACAATACTAGCAAGTTGACTCCATGGAGAATTTAGACCAACACCACTTAGCCATAGTGACAACCATATTATCCAAGCAAGGGCATAAGTCAAGACCACAAAAAGAAGGATTGATCTCTTATTTGACATATATGTAACTTCACTTTCTATTTAGATGTTTTTCTAAATAACATTATACACCTTTCTATTCTAAACACAAGAACTATTTAGATTTTTTTCTAAATAGTTTAGGGAATTTTTATTTTCTCAGGATAAAGTCTAAAGAGTAATTTTTCAAACCATACGTTGGGGAAATAGACCTTTTTTTGGTATAATAAAATCTATAATCTGAATGAAAAAGGTAACTTTATGAAACTTATCTCATGGAATATTGATTCCCTCAATGCTGCCCTAACTAGTGACTCAGCTCGTGCCAAATTGTCCCAAGAAGTCCTACAAACCTTAGTCGCTGAAAATGCTGATATTATCGCTATCCAAGAAACCAAGCTTTCTGCCAAAGGGCCTACAAAGAAACACTTGGAAATTTTAGAAGAACTCTTCCCAGGATACGAAAATACGTGGCGCTCTTCCCAAGAACCTGCCCGTAAAGGCTATGCTGGAACCATGTTCCTCTATAAGAAAGAACTTGCACCAACTATCAGCTTCCCAGAAATCGGTGCCCCTTCTACCATGGACTTAGAAGGTCGTATCATCACTCTAGAATTTGATGATTTTTTCGTGACCCAGGTTTACACACCAAATGCTGGTGATGGTTTGAAACGCTTGGAAGAACGCCAAGTCTGGGATGTCAAATATGCGGAGTATTTGGCTGAACTAGACAAAGAAAAACCAGTCCTTGCGACCGGTGACTACAACGTAGCCCACAATGAAATCGACCTTGCAAATCCTGCTAGCAACCGCCGTTCACCTGGATTTACCGACGAAGAACGTGCTGGATTTACCAACCTTTTGGCAACTGGATTTACCGACACCTTCCGCCATATTCATGGCGATGTTCCAGAACGCTACACTTGGTGGGCACAGCGCAGCAAGACTTCTAAAATCAACAATACAGGCTGGAGAATCGACTACTGGCTCACAAGTAACCGTCTCGCAGACAAGGTCACTAAATCTGATATGATTGACTCAGGAGCTCGCCAAGACCATACACCGATTGTCTTGGAAATTGACCTCTAAGGAGAAAGCGAATGGACTATCAAGCTGTCATTCCTGAATTTGTAGTATCTGACATCGAAAAATCACTCCACTTCTACTGCGACCTGCTAGGATTCTCTGTCAAATACGATCGTCCAGAGGAGAAATTTCTCTTCCTCTCGCTTGAAGACTGCCAGCTAATGCTAGAGGAAGGAACCCCCGAGGAACTGGCTAACCTTACCTACCCTTTTGGAAAAGGTGTCAATCTATCCTTTGGTATAAAGGATGTCCCACAACTTTATCAAAAAGTGATGGAAGCTGACTATCCTATCCATCGTCCCCTGACAAAAAGAGAATTTCGAGTAGGAGATAACTTTATATATCCCCATGAATTTGCGATTTTGGATCCAGATGGTTATTTTTTAAGATTTAGCGAGTAGAATAATAAAGGTTTAGCAAAAAATATTTCAAATCAGAAAAAGGCATATTGTCAGGTCTTGAAAAATCTTGATAATATGTCTTTTATGATGAAAAAATCTTCTAATACTCTTCGAAAATCAAATTCAAACCACGTCAGCGTCGCCTTACCGTACTCAAGTACAGCCTGCGGCTAGCTTCCTAGTTTGCTCTTTGATTTTCATTGAGTATAAATGTTAGCCAATAAGTTGATTTTTCCCCATTTTTATTATATTTGTTCGTTTTTTAAAACCAAAATACTAACAAAATAGTTGATTTCTAAAGTCATTCGGTGTAAAATAAAAACATTGGCTCAAGCCTATTTTAAATTAAATATCATTTTACTTGTTTATGTCGTGAATTGGCACGACGTTTCTACAAGGTGCCGGAACACCTAACAATAAGTAAGTCAGAGTGAGGTATGGTCGTTTTTGCCATGCCTATTTTGGGGACTTACTTAGAGATTAAGTAAGTCCTTTTTCTATTTCTTGCTAGAAACTATAAACAAGCAAATGGATTGGCTTTTAGACTTTAGGAGGTCTTATGAAATTATTAGAAGAGCGCATCCTCAAGGATGGGCATATCTTGGGTGATAACATCCTCAAGGTAGATTCCTTTTTAACCCACCAAGTTGACTTTAGCTTGATGAGAGAAATCGGTAAGGTTTTTGCGGAAAAATTTGCTTCTGCTGGCATTACCAAAGTCGTAACCATTGAAGCGTCGGGTATTGCCCCAGCCGTTTTTACAGCTGAAGCCTTAAACGTTCCCATGATTTTCGCTAAAAAAGCTAAAAACATCACTATGAATGAAGGCATCTTAACTGCCCAAGTTTACTCCTTTACCAAGCAGGTAACCAGCACCGTTTCTATCGCTGGAAAATTCCTCTCACCAGAGGACAAGGTCTTGATTATCGACGATTTCCTTGCTAATGGCCAAGCTGCCAAAGGCTTGATTCAAATCATCGAACAAGCTGGTGCCACAGTCGAAGCTATCGGTATTGTGATTGAAAAATCCTTCCAAGATGGCCGTGATTTGCTTGAAAAAGCAGGCTACCCTGTTCTATCACTCGCTCGTTTGGATCGTTTTGAAAATGGTCAGGTCGTATTTAAGGAGGCAGATCTCTAATGCAAACTCAAGAAAAACACTCGCAAGCAGCCGTTCTTGGCTTGCAGCACTTACTAGCCATGTACTCAGGATCTATCCTGGTTCCCATCATGATTGCGACAGCCCTTGGCTATTCAACTGAGCAGTTGACCTACCTGATTTCCACAGATATCTTCATGTGTGGTGTGGCAACCTTCCTCCAACTCCAACTCAACAAATACTTTGGGATTGGGCTACCAGTCGTTCTTGGGGTTGCCTTCCAGTCGGTAGCTCCCTTGATTATGATTGGGCAAAGCCATGGTAGTGGCGCTATGTTTGGTGCCCTTATCGCATCAGGGATTTACGTGGTTCTTGTTTCAGGTATCTTCTCAAAAGTAGCCAATCTCTTCCCATCTATCGTAACAGGATCTGTTATTACCACGATTGGTTTAACCTTGATCCCTGTCGCTATTGGAAATATGGGAAATAACGTTCCAGAGCCAACTGGTCAAAGTCTCTTGCTTGCAGCTATCACTGTTCTGATTATCCTCTTGATCAACATCTTTACCAAAGGATTTATCAAGTCTATCTCTATTTTGATTGGTCTAGTTGTTGGAACAGCCATTGCTGCTAGCATGGGCTTGGTTGATTTCTCTCCTGTTGCAGCAGCACCACTTGTCCATGTCCCAACTCCACTCTACTTTGGGATGCCAACCTTTGAAATCTCATCTATTGTCATGATGTGTATTATCGCAACGGTGTCTATGGTTGAGTCGACTGGTGTTTACCTAGCCTTGTCTGATATCACGAAAGACCCAATCGACAGCACGCGCCTTCGCAACGGATACCGCGCAGAAGGTTTGGCCGTACTTCTCGGAGGAATCTTTAATACCTTCCCTTACACAGGATTTTCACAAAACGTTGGTTTGGTTAAATTATCAGGTATCAAGACTCGCCTGCCAATCTACTACGCAGCTGGTTTCCTGGTTCTCCTTGGACTCCTTCCTAAGTTTGGTGCCCTTGCTCAAATCATTCCGAGCCCTGTCCTCGGTGGTGCCATGCTGGTGATGTTTGGTTTTGTATCCATTCAAGGGATGCAAATCCTCGCTCGTGTTGACTTTGCTAACAATGAACATAACTTCCTTATCGCAGCTGTTTCAATCGCTGCAGGTGTCGGACTCAACAACAGTAATCTCTTTGTCAGCATGCCGACAGCCTTCCAAATGTTCTTCTCAAACGGAATCGTCGTAGCCAGCCTACTCGCCATTGTCCTCAATGCCGTATTAAATCATAAAAAGAAATAAGAAAAAGAGGTGTGAGCCTCTTTTTTTGTTTATCACAAATTGATTATAAATACTATCAATCCCAATTCCCATCTAATATTTCTTTTATAAACTTCTTAGGCATCCAAAAGGAGTGTTTTGTAATCCTACGTCCATCTGGAAGTTCATCTGTATCAGATAATGAGCCTTTCCCAACAAATTTTCCTTTTTCAATTTCATAGTAAGCATTGGTAGCATGTAATTTCGTAAATAGAATTCTATTTATCTTACTTTGAGGGAAATTAGTTGAAACTTTATTACCATTTTGAGTTAATTTAACTCCGTCAGAAATAATTTGTCTAGTTTCCTGCCACACTCTTTGGATTTCTTCTAATTGTCTATCCTGAAATCCCCAAAATTTGATAGAATCTAATACAAATAGCTTAGGTTCAATTTCCTTAAAAATAACGAAAAGGAATCGTTTATTATAAATTTCATTATAAACATGTGATGATTCCCAACTATCTGTTGCTGCTAATTCTTTAAAACAATAAGTTTTAAATGGAGAGTCTTCCTTAGGTAAATTATTCTTATCTACTCGAATAACTCTCAAATTCATGTTTGCTTTTTGAAATTCTTTGGTCTTATCCAAATCCCCTGTCAAGCCTAAAATTTTTCTAATCAGAGTACTATTCTTACCTTTTGCCTTGGGATTCACTTCAAATCTATCATATAACTTTTGTTCAGAGAAACCTTTGTAGGAAAGAATCTTCTCTGCAATAACCTCAGTAAATGACTTTTTTTCACCCCTAAAATTAGCCAAAACACTTTCTTGATCTGATTGGTTAAAAATTTTATGATTAATCAGATAGGTCATATAACTTGATTTTAATTCCCAAGCTCTTTGTTTTGCTAATTCATGACTAAATGGTTGCTGTCTTAAATCCTTTCCTTTACCTGTACCTTTTGTACAAGTTGATAAATAGTTTCCATCTGATTCTGATAATTCATGTGCCCTTCCATTTTTGATTTTATCTATAATCTTCTGATAGTCTTCAAGGATGACTGCCATATCCTCCTCAAACCATTCATATAAAAATATTTTTTCAATGACATAGTCCTTCATTGTTTGATTGGGAATTAAGCCATTGTAAAACAATAACAAAATCTTTGCACATTTTTTCCATAAATGAGTGGAGTAAAAATCCTCTAAATTTTCCTCCATATAGTTTAGTATTGTTAATACAAGTCGTTCTTTTGCACTAAGTGTCCCATTTTTGTTTATCTTAAAAGGAGTAACTTTTAACTCTACACCTATTTTTTCAAAGTCAGCTTCCGAGTCACTATTTGGCTGGTAACCATAGAAATATTTTTCAATATAATTTCCATACTGCCCTTTTGACTTCATACTAATTGCTTTATCTTGTACCTCAGAGACTACTCTATCATTATAATCGTCATATGATTTATAAAGCGAACGATTATACTCCTCCATAACATCGGAAAATTTTCTATTTAATAGTTTGTGAGAATATTCAATAACACTATCGATATCTTCATCGTTATAGTTAAATAAGTTTTGATCCATTTTCTTCTCCTATCTTTTATATTATATCAAATTAAACTAAAGCAAACATTAATACTTGATCAATCATTGAAAATAGTATATAATGGATTAAACTGTAAAAAAATGAAGGAGAAAAGATGAAAGTTCTCGAACTATTTGCTGGAGTTGGCGGTTTTCGGATAGGATTAGAAAATGCCGATAAGCAACTCTTTAAAACAAAATGGGCAAACCAATGGGAACCATCTCGTAAATCTCAAGACGCATTTGAGGTCTATGATTATCACTTCCCCAATAGCGAAAACATCAATATTAGTATCTCTGATGTAACAGACGAACAATTTTCCAAAATGGATGCCGATATGATTGTCGGTGGTTTTCCTTGCCAAGATTACTCTGTTGCGCGTAGCAAGAAAGATGAAAAAGGTATTGAAGGAAAAAAAGGAGTTTTATTTTGGGAAATCATTAGAGCAACTGAAATCATTAAACCCAAATACTTAATTCTGGAAAACGTGGATAGGCTTTTAAAAGCGCCCTCAAAACAGAGAGGACGTGATTTTGCAATCATGCTAACAGCTTTTAATAACCTTGGATATTCTGTAGAGTGGAGAGTTATTAATGCTGCTGAGTATGGAAGAAGCCAACGAAGACGTCGTGTATTCTTTTTCGTATATCGAAATGATATAGTCTTTGCCCAAAAAAATGACAATCTTTACGAAAAAAATGAAGAAATCTTTGAAGATAATAGGTATGATGACTATATTTTCAATCAAGGTCTATTTGCAAAACAATTTCCTATTAAACCTATAGCAGTTAAAAATCGTCATGTGTTTTATGAGTTACCAAATGATATAGTTGAAGTTTCAGATACTTTTACTGGTACTGTTTGGAATACAGGAATTATGAGACATGGAAAATACTATTCTATTGATACAGAACCTAATTACAATGGCAATCCTATCACTCTAGGAGAAATTCTTCAAGATGAGTCTGAAGTACCTGAAAAATATTTTTTAACTGATCAGTCAAAATTGGAAAAATTTCAATATCTTAGAGGACCTAAGAAAATTGAACGAACATCCTCTGACGGACATCAATACATCTATTCAGAAGGAGGAATGTCCCCTTATGATGATTTAAACCTTCCAGGACGAACAATGCTTACATCCGAAGGAACAGTTAATCGTTCCACACATTTATTATTTGTAAACAATAAATATAGATTAATTACACCCATTGAAGCTGAACGCCTTCAGGATTTCCCAGATGATTGGACAGCTAAAAAGAAATTGTCAGATGGATCTATTGTAGAGGTATCTGATAAAATGAGAATGTTTTTTATGGGAAATGCTTTGGTTACTGAGATTGTAAAAGAAATTGCTAAATTTATTAAAAAAATTGATTAATTTATCTGAAACTAAAAAAGAGGTGCGAGCCTCTTTTTTGTGTGACAAAATAAAAACATCTATCTAATCATATATGCTAGTGTCATAGTTCTGAAAATCATCTGAATCAAGAACAATTTCACAACTCTTATACTTTTCTCTTACAAGTCGTTCGGCTTCATCTGGATTTTCAGCCTCTATACTTACTAAACGTGATAAAGTTTCTGTAATTTCTACTGTATACTTTTTCAGTTTTAAATTGCTTTCCAATCATTCACTTATTAGCAATAATCTATATAGTTTTGGGCTTTCCAACCACTCTGGTAATTCATCTCCATATTCCCAGCTATATTTTTTATTCAATAAAAAAAGTTGTTTCTCATCACCAAACTCCATATTTTCAGACAACCACCTCACACAATCAGGGTCTGATAAAGTATAAACCATTACACATAAGTTTTCATAATTTCCGATACTTTCCTCTACCTTTAAATTCTATTATTTCTTTGTCTCTTAATATTTGAAGCTGTTGCCTAATCTTTTCTTTGATATGATTGTTCTTAACAAAGATATTTTTTAGGTCACTTTCAAAACGATACATATCTTCAAGGGTAAATTCTGAACCCTCTATCTTATCTATACAATTTAGAATTTCTATTGTCCAACCTCTTACTGAAAGAGAGTTCTTCCTTAAAAATAAACTTTGCTTAAATTCTTTTGTAACTTTTTCTGGATCTCTAACTTGTCCATTTTTCACAAAAAATATTCTTCCTTTAGAAAGTACTTGTGATAAATCAATGTTACAACCAATCCAACCTGCTCGTCTAGCAGTTGGCGCAAGTGGCTTCCTTTGAATAATTGATTTCGGTGTAACAAATTGCTTCGGAAGGACAAGAAAATTATTTACCTCAAAATTTTTTGTATAAGTTAAAAAAGAAATTAGGATTATTATCTACCTGCACACGCTCCATCATCGTTGCATAAGCACCATCATTGATTGTTGATGAAAAATTTCCTTTTTTGCTCTTTAGTTCAAACTCCTCACTACAATGATTACAGTAAAAATCTGCTACAGGTCTATTATTTTCAAAATGATTTAAAGGATTTTTCCCACAATTAGGGCAATAAGACTGACGATAAACCCAATCCTCCATTAAGATACGTGCCTTCTGACTATTACTTTTATAGGTTTCTACTAGTTCTAAATTAAATTGTAATTCCATTTAAAAATTCCTCACTAATATGAGAATTCACTCGATATAAGCAATTAAAATCTACTATAACTAGTATACCACATATATGTACCTATTACATTTGTATTTCATCATTCTCTTTTATATTTCCTTCTCACATATCTCATAAAATATACCCTAGTTCTTGAGCTAATTTTAAAGAAAAAGCATAAAATTGAGCTATATTCGCTGGTATGGTAATTGCCATGGCAAGTCCACCTGGTAATCCTGCAACAACAGAAGTCCCACTCGCTAATAAAACATTATCCCTAATACAGACATTAGCCACTCGATCTAAGATTTCTTAAGATAAGAGAGACGTTGGGCCTTGTTCTAATAAGGTAGGAATGTCCTGTGAATCTAATTCTTTGGAAAACTTATCCACTAAAAACTTCGAACGATCAACCTTAACAACAGGTAGTTTCACCACTTGTTGCAATACTTGCATAGCTAAGTCTTGTTCAGCCATATAAATACCTCTTTCTCTTGTATCTTTATCTCATAATATCACACTATCTAAATTTTATAAATCTTTTTAATAATTTTTAATACTCTTCGAAAATCAAATTCAAACTACGTCAGCTTCACCTTGCCCTACTCCAGTACAGCCTGCGGCTAGTTTCCTAGTTTGCTCTTTGATTTTCATTGAGTATAAGTCTAGAAAGATTCCCCCATCATGTTTTATTGCCTTTTTCTCCACCAAAAAAGAGGGTTGCCCCTCTTCTTTAGTTCTTATCCAGATTGCGTAGCATCTCGTCAATCTTGTTTCCATACTCGATGGACTCGTCTTTGACGAAGGTCAAATCTGGGATTTTGTACAATTTCAAATTGCGACCAAGTTCACGTTTGATGGTACCAGTTGCTTTTTCAAGCCCGATTTGGACTTTTTGGATATCCGAAGCAAGGTTACTCAAAATGGTGTAATAAACCTTGGCAACAGACAAGTCACCCAGCATCTGAACATCTGTGATGGTCACACCTTGGACACGTGGATCACGGACTTTCTTTTGCAAAATCTCATTGACTTCACGCTTGATTTCCATGCCCACACGATCTGTACGGAAATGATTTGCCATGATATTCCTTTCTCTACTTTGAACCAAAAGCTAGGCCAGCAGACCTAGCTATTTTTATTAGATAGAGGAACTAGAGCCATTTGAATCTAGGAAACAAGCCTTAGATAGAACTGAAGTTCATCAAGGCGCTGTTGACGACGAGTCAAATGAGCTATCGTTTCTCTATTATCTCTTGATTTCTTCCATGACATAGGCCTCAATCACATCATCCATCTTAATATCATTGTAGCCGTCGATCATCATTCCACCTTCACGGCCGTTTGTAACTTCCTTAACGTCGTCTTTATAGTGTTTCAAGCTTGCGAGTTCACCATCATAGATAACGACACCATCACGGATAACACGGACTTTAGAGTCACGGGCAACCTTACCGTTGATAACCATAAATCCACCGATAGTTCCCACTTTAGACACCTTGAAGGTTTCACGAATAACTGCTTCACCGATAACTTTTTCTTCGAATTCTGGATCAAGCATCCCTTTCATGGCTTCTTCCATCTCTTCGATAACCTTATAGATAATGCTGTGGAGACGAATTTCCACATCGTCAGCTTCTGCTTGTTGACGAGCTTGTGGTGTAGGGCGTACGTTGAAACCAACGATAAAGGCATTTGAAGCTTCGGCAAGGGTCACATCAGATTCATTGATAGCACCGACCGCTGAGTGGACGATGGTCACTTTGACACCTTCCACATCGATTTTCTGAAGTGATGCAGAAAGGGCTTCAACAGAACCTTGTACGTCAGCCTTAATGATAACGTTAACAGACTTGAGTTCACCAGCTTTAAGGGTATCAAAGAGGTTTTCAAGGCTAACACGTTGGGTAGCTTGACGTTGTTTCATGAGGGCACGTTTGGCACGCTCTTCACCTGCTGCACGCGCAGATTTTTCATCTTCGTAGACAGCAAAGTGGTCACCCGCCATTGGCGCTTCGTTCAAACCTGTGATTGAAACTGGCGTTGATGGACCTGCTACCTTAACACGACGACCAAGGTCATTGGTCATAGCACGGACACGACCGAAGGTATTTCCGACAACGATTGGGTCTTGAACATTCAAGGTACCTTGTTGAACAAGAAGGGTTGCGACCGCACCTTTTCCTTTATCCAAGCGCGCTTCGATAACTGTACCGATCGCACGCACTGTTGGGTCTGCCTTGAGTTCTTGAATTTCAGCTACAAGAAGGACTGTTTCCAACAATTCTTCGATGTTTTGGTTGAATTTAGCTGAGATTTCAACAAATTCAGAATCTCCACCCCAAGCAGTTGACATAACTCCATGCTCTGCCAATTCACCGATAACGCGTTCTGGGTTAGCACCTGGTTTATCAATCTTGTTGATAGCTACGATGATTGGAACATTGGCCGCTTTTGAGTGGTTGATGGCTTCGATAGTCTGAGGCATAACCCCGTCATCTGCCGCTACGACCAAAATCGTAATATCGGTAACAGAAGCACCACGCGCACGCATAGATGTAAAGGCCGCGTGTCCCGGTGTATCAAGGAAAGTAATCTTCTTGCCATTTTCCACGATTTGGTAGGCACCGATATGCTGAGTGATACCACCTGCTTCACCTGTCGCAACACGAGAATTACGAAGGGTATCTAGGAGTGTTGTTTTACCGTGGTCAACGTGTCCCATGATAGTTACAACTGGTGGACGCTCAACCAATTCATTTTCATTGAGATAACCATCTTCGACAAAGAAACGTTCGATGTCAGCATTATCCACTTCAACCTTTTGTTTGGCTTCGATACCGTAATCCACCATGAGGAGTTCGATGGTTTCCCCATCCAAGGATTGGTTTTGTGTGGCCATGACACCCATCATAAAGAGTTTCTTAACGATTTCAGCTGGTTCACGTTTGATACGTTTTGCGATTTCCGCAACGGTCATACCATCTGTATACTCAAATTCTGTTGGCAATTCATGGAATTTACGCTCTGTAACAGGTTTTGGAGTCTGATTACGGTTGTTCTTGTTATTGCCTTTTTTGTTCTTTTTGTTGTTATTCCAGTTACTATTCTTTTGATTTCTCACTTGATTTTGACTACTTCGATTCTTTTGTTGTTTTCTAGGACCATCTTCTTCGTGATCATAATCGTCACGATTTTTGTCTGGTCGAGCTTGTTTCTTACGACGTGTATCCACTGGCGCTTCTTTAGCTACAGGAGCAAGTTCAACCACTGCTTGAACTTGCTGTTCTTGTTGCGCTTGTTCAGCTAACTTAGCCGCTTCTTCAAAGATTTCCTCTGGTTCCTTGCGTTTGTTAGCTTGAGCCAAGGCTTCTTTAGCAGCCTGATACTGCTTGAAACGTTCCTCACTTGAACGTGCATATTCAGCATTTTGCTCTGCTTTTAGGGCTGCTGCACGGGCTTTAAAGTCAACACGTGGAGCCGCTTGATTTGGACGTTTATCCTCTTGTTGACGGCGTTCATTTCCTCGATTTTGCTGACCTTGCTGTTTCTTAGCTTGATCATTAAAGCGACGATTATCGCGGTTGCCTTGACCTTGTTTTCCACCATTGCGACCGTCGTTTTTCTGACGGTTTCCGTTTTGTTGTTGGTCACGGTTATTGCCCTTATTTTGCTTGCGTCGTTCTGCCTGTTCTTTGGCACGAGCTTCACGCTCAGCCTTGAAATTACGACTTTGCGGTTTAGCTGCTACTTTTTCTGTTTTCGGAGCGACTGGCTCAGCAGGTTTTGCCTCTTCCTTAGCTACAGCTGGTTTAGCTGGCTCAGATTTTTCGGCTTTCTTTTCTGCACTTACTTTTGGTGCTGCAGGTTTTGCTTCTACTTTCGGAGCAGCTGCAGGCTTAAAGCTGGCAGCAATTTTTGCAGCGACAGCTTCTTCCACACTTGATGAGTGGCTTTTCACATCCAAGCCCAACTCTTTTGCACGCGCTACAACTTCTTTACTTTCTTTTCCAAGTTCTTTTGCGATTTCGTACAATCTTTTCTTAGACAAATCATGTCCTCCTCTTCTATTCCATAAGAGACCTCATTTTCTTTGTAAATCCAGCATCTGTTACAGCCAAAACCTTTCTCGATTTCCCGACTGCTATGCTTAATTCCAGTGTTGAAAACACGGTTACAATTTCCACTTGATAATAATGACTTTTATCTTGAATCTTCTTGGTCAGATTGGGTCCAGCATCATGAGCTAGAAAGACCAACTTGGCCTTGCCGTCTTGAATGGCCTTGACCACCAATTCTTCACCCGATATAATCCGCCCTGCTCGCTGAGCAAGTCCCAAGAGATTACTTATCTTTTGCTTATTCAAGTCCTAACTCTCTTCTTTTCACTTTGTGATCCACATAAGCGATCAACTCGTCATAAAAGCTTTCTTCCACTTCCATGCTAAAGCTGCGGTTAAAGACCTTCTTCTTTTTCGCCTCTAGGGCTTCTGCATTGTCTAGTTTGATATAAGCGCCGCGGCCATTGGCCTTGCCCGTAGGATCAATAAAGACTTGTCCTTCCTTGTTCTTGACAATGCGGAGCAAATCACGCTTATCAATCACTTCGTTAGACACAACAGACTTGCGCAAAGGGATTTTTCTTGTTTTCATCTTTCCCTCCTCTAGCAGCTTTTATTCTTCTACAGTATCGTTTTCTACTTCCAACTCTACTGAAGCAGCGTCTTCCATGGCTTCAAATTCGCTAGCAGACTTGATATCGATACGGTAACCAGTCAAGTGAGCTGCCAAGCGCACGTTTTGTCCACGACGACCAATGGCAAGAGAAAGCTTGTTATCTGGAACAACCACCAAGGCACGTTTGCTGTCGTTTTCATCAAAGATAACTTGGTCAACCTCAGCAGGAGCGATGGCATTGTAGATAAATTCAGCTGGATCTGCTACCCACTCGATAACATCGATATTTTCTTCGATTGGTACCATGCGGTCATTTTTAGCATCGTAACGAGCTGGGTGGAACTTGCTAGTAATCTTCTTGATATTAGCACCACCACGTCCAACGATTGTACCGATAGCATCCACGTTTGGATTGTGGCTACGAACAGCAACCTTCGTACGGTCACCTGCTTCACGAGCCACGCTCATGATTTCAACAGTTCCATCATAAACTTCTGGAATTTCTTGCTCCATCAAACGTTTGATCATTTCTGGATGGCTACGGCTAACAAAGACGTTCACACCACGAGGGTTGTCTTCAACCTTGTAAACATAAACTTCGATACGATCATGAGAAGCAAAAACTTCTCCAGGTATTTGGTCTTGTTTTGACAATTGGGCTTCGATGCTACCAAGGTTGACATAGATAAAGCGGTTGTCAAAGCGTTCTACTGTACCAGACATGATTTCTTGCTCATGTTCTTTGTAAGTATTGTAAGTGATGGCACGTGTTTGCTTGCGCATTTTTTCCATGATGGTTTGTTTGGCAGATTGGGCTGCTACACGACCAAACTCAGCTGGTGCTTCTTCAAACTTGATTTTGTCTCCAAGTTCATAAGCTGAATTAATGGCAAGAGCATCTTTCAAGCTGATTTCCAAACGGCTATCAAATACTTCATCAACAACTTCACGGACAGTATAAACTGTAAAGTCACCTGTTTTTTCGTTGAAGTCAATAGCTACGCTGTCTGACTGACCATAGCGTCTGCGATAAGCGGAACGAAGCGACTCTACTACTGCGTCGATGATGTCTTCTTTTTTGATTCCCTTGTCTTCTTCCAAAATGCGGAAGGCCTCTAGCATTTCTTTACTCATGTTTTCTTCACTTTTGAATCCTCAAAAGCTATCCTTTCTTTTTCTATAATTTAACTGCTAAACGTGCTTTTGATACTAAACTGTATGGAATTTGGACGGTTTTCTTACGCGTCTTGTCCATATATTCCATAGTCAACTCGTCCTCTTCGAAGGCCAACAAGGTTCCTTCAAAGACCTTTTGCTTATCGATGGCTTGGTAGAGCCCGACATGGATGTATTCCCCAACTGCTCCAGCAACGGCATCCTTGGTTTTTAAAGGACGTTCCAAACCTGGACTGGTGATTTCTAGGAAATATTGTTCTGGGAAGGGATCTGGCTTGATGGTATCTAGGACAGGACTGATCATTTCTGTCAAGTCTGCCGTGTCGTTCAAGGTAATTCCTTCAGGTTTATCTACAAAAATACTGAGAATCATGTCACTGCCAATCTTTCCATACTCGATATCCACGAGCTCGAAAGGAGCTTCTATGACAGGTTCTACAACTTCTCTGACTAATTCTACGATTGTTGCGATTGCGTCCACCTCCTCATAAGCAAGAGGCGAAGATATTTCCCCGCCTCACTTTTCATATTCTTACTCTTAGTATATCACATTTGCTAACTTATGTAAAGCAAAAGCACTTATACAGCCTGATTTCAGGCTATTTCTTAAAATTCTACCTCAACTCGGTAGATAACTTGCCCCTTATTGGAGAATTTTTGCTCGTATTCTGTCATGACATTGCCTTCAAAATCACTGGCATGTAAGTCTAGCCAGACACCATTGAGCTTCATGCCATACTGAGAAAAGCTCACTAAACTGTACTCAAACAAGCCACGGTTATCCGTCTTGAAATGAATTTCTCCATTTTCAGGCAAGATACGTTTGAAGGTATCCAAGAAGGTCTTGTAGGTCAAACGACGCTTTTCATGGCGTTTTTTCGGCCAAGGATCTGAAAAGTTCAGATACAAGCGATCAATCTCACCGTCTTCAAAGTAGTCAGTCAAGTCAGAACCATCTACCCACAAGAGCTTGATGTTAGGCACTCCAACTTCAAGAACCTTGTCCAAAGCGTAGCTCAAAACAGACTTTTGAATATCAATCCCGATATAGTTGATGTCAAGGTTCTGCTTGGCCATCCCTGAAACAAAGGCACCCTTTCCACTTCCAACTTCCACATGAATGGGATTATCATTGCCAAACAAGTCCCGCCATTTCCCCTTTGCTTCTAAGGGATTGAGGACCACATACTGGGGATTTGCCTCTAGTAATTCTGTCGCCCCTTTACGATTTCTAACTCTCATCTTCTCTTTCCATACTTGTCTCGGAAGTGACGCAAGCCATGAATCTCCCGATTAACATTTTCTAAATCTTGGTTCATATAATACTTGGAAATCTGGCTCAAATAAGACAATTGACCGTACCAATACAATTTACTTAATACCGTTTGATTATACTTGTAACCGTAGTAGGTCAACCATTCCTTCCACTGATGTTCTGGAATATAATGGCAGAGCATATGGGCCACATCAAACATGCGGTCGGTCAAGCGAACCGAATCCCAATCCACCAAATAAATCAAGCCACTGTCTGTCTCAATCCAATTACTATGTCGTACATCTCCATGGACAATGGTCGCATGGTCCTCTCTAAATCCTGGAATAGTCTGACGTAAATCAGCCATCACTTCACTGATAAAATGATTTTTACGCAAAGCATCTGGAGCCGTTTCTTGCCAAGACTGCAGTAAATCTACAGGTGTTTCCATGGCATAGCCCAAACGACTCAACTGTGTCATCAACGGACGTGAGCGATGAAGACGGGTTAAAATATTGACGATTTGCTTACGATTCATATCATATGGGGTCAATATCTTGCCTGTCAACCATTCTTGAGCACACATATCACGTCCATCTGCCAAACGGCGACTCCATAATAATTGTGGAGCAATTTGTTCTCTAGCTAGACCAGGTAGGATTGGAGAGGTGTTCATTTTTACAAAGATACGCTTCCCATCAGGATAGCTACCCATATAAGCCTTGCCACTTTTCCCAGGTATGGGAGTCAGTGTTAGCTCATTATCACCCAAATCCATTTTTTTCCTCCGTATAAAGTTTCCTTACTATTCTACTAGTTTTTGGCCTATTCGTCAACCGCTCCACACCTGATTCTCAAAGAAAAGCATCTGGATTGGCTTGGGCTATCATTCTAGAAATAAAAAGGCAAGCACCGTCTTCTGCTTACCTTTTCATAATTTTTATAAATAATATAAGAGTGGCCAACTGTTGTAAAACATGTGGACAAGAGTCGAAACCCATAAGTTTTGGCTCTTTTTATAAGCAAAACCCAGGAACAAACCCCCAAGTAGATAAAAAATAAACGAAGGGACATTAGAAGGTCCATGCATGAAAGAAAAGAGAGAGGAAGTTAGCACAAGCCCTAACCAAGAATTGTCAAAAAACGCACCTTGAAGAAGTCCTCTGAAAATGAGTTCCTCCTGGATGGGGCCAAAAACTGAGGAAGTCAAAATCAAAGACAGGGAAATTCCTCTGCTGACTTCCGCCAAGTGTTGAACTCCTGCGCCAGAAGAAACAGCAAAGAAATGAATATAAACCAGCGTCTCAAGCACACTTAGAAGAAAGATTGCAATGAAAAGCAAAAGTTCTTTCTTGTTTAACATCCCAAAAGAAATCATTTCAAACTTTCTAGCATAAGCAACACTCAGCGAGGTTACTAGAAGACTTACAAGAATCAATGCAAATTCATTTTGAAAAAAGTCCCCATGGTTAATCGTATAAGGAACTGTAATGACGATTATTAGTACTAAAAATCCAAAGCACAAGGCATGAAATTTATCAAAAAACTCCATAAAATTATCCTCCTCACCAAACAGACTTCCTACGCGTCATCCTTTAGCTCTAGTCTTTCCAAAACAAACCATTTTAGTAGCCAAAATCCGACCACATAACCAGCCCCTAAGAAGATAGCCATTAAAGATAGCATGGGATTCAGGAAATAAAAGACCACAACAGATACAAAGGTTAGCACAAAAACATTAAAGGCAATGGTGTCAGAAGCCAAGACTAGAATATAAGGTGTCAACCAATCTAAGGTTTTTGAATCTAGGAAAAATAAGTGTTTATACATGATAACCTCCTCTATGGCTGAAAAGCAAGCCTTTTGTTTTTTACCCCAAGACCCTATGTAAAAAAGTCAGCAAAAATGGTAATGTTGCGAAAATATTATTGATCACATGCACCGCATAGGATGGATAAATACTCTTGGTATAGCGGGTCAAACCGGCAAAGATGATTCCAACTGTTGCAAAGATGAAAATATCTAACAGACTAGGCAGGCTTGAAAAATGAGGAAGAGCAAATAAAATTGACGGAAGAAGCAAATCAAGGCCAAATCTCGAATACTTAAAAAAGGCGTGTTGCAGTAATCCTCTATAAATCAGCTCTTCCATAAGTGGAGTCAGAAAGAACAAAGTTATATAGATACCTAGCTCGGCAAAGTTGGTCCCACTATAACCGATCAATACAGCCCAACCTTCAGCAGTTGACTGAACATGTTTAGCTGTCTGAACGTTAAAAGAGATCTGGAGCACTAGCACTAATACTGTCAAAATCGAATACCAAAGCCATTTTTTTCTCGGAATGCGAAAAAGATAGCCGTGCCCTGTCTTAAACAGAATCCAAATCATGACTCCACTAAATAGCAAACTCAAGAAATTTTGAATCCAGACGAAATTGCCAATCTGGGAAGAAAATTGCCAATAATTTTGAACAATAAGCGTCAGCCGAGAAAGACCAAATACGAAAAATAGGTAAGACAAGACTACACTTATTTTGAAAACAAGCTGATACTTTTTCATAGAAATCCTCCCCACTATGACCTCCCCTTGTCAGGCTCTACTGCTGTAAGATTAAGAAGACAGCTTGTTCTTTTTAAGGCTAACCTGACTACTAGATAATAGATACATTAAGGCATTAAAGACAATGAAAATATGTCCATAGAATAAAATCAATCTCGCATCCAAACCAAGATACAGTTTGACCATCAAAAAGATGAGCCAAAGAATTTGAAACCATAGCGTTTTTCCAAAAATAAATTTAAAGCGGTTTTGAATGTCTGCTTCCTTAATCTTTACCGCCAACCCTTTATTGGCAAGAAGGAAAATTCCTGCTTCAAATAATCCACTGTAGAGAACAATCCAACCTATCGATACATTAGAGATTTGTAAAAATGTCCCTAAAAGAATATCCAACATACTACTCAAGAAAATAACAAGAAATAATCTGTATTTCATATTAAATACCTCCATTCATTTATTTCACTAACAATTTAATAGAGCCTTCTACTCAAATATCCTGTCAGAAAAGAATAGAAAGCTACTTTTAATACTTCAAGCCCCAAATGAGCAGAAGCGTGATAAACAAGTAGAGAATACACCTATATAAGCGATTAGTTGTTGATAGAATTCTGTTTCTGAAATACCTCTATACAAACAAATAATAGACATAAAACCTGTCAAGCCGATGAACATGAGTTGATTGGTTCTAGGACTAACCAAATCATCATTTACGTATATTTAAGAGCATCTCTTTTATGTTAGTGTATATTAACACTAAAAAACAAGTTAGGCCAATAATATTTAAAATGAACAATAACGGGGTTAAGTCTCTAAAAAAATTATCCACTGACTCTACAAGAAATACTATACATATTATAGTCGAAACTATCTTTTTCTTATCCATAATTATTTACTCCTTTCCTAACAAATCCAACTTATCAATCAAGAGCGATTTTTAACAGAATGTAGCAGCACCTGTTGTAACTTTGACAATTTCAGTATAGCACTATTTGTTAAAGTTTTTCATCCAAATCTTGAATTGTCATCGAGACATCTTGAATTGCAAAAACTTCATTAGCCTCTACTTTTTATAATACTTCAAGCCCCAAATAAGCAGAAGCATGATAATCAAGCAGAGAATAGCACCAATGTAGGCAATTAGTTGCTGATAGGATTCTCCTGCTGTGATACCTCTATACAAACAGATAATAGACATAAAGCCTGTCAAGCCGATGAACATGAGTTGATTGGTTCTAGGACTAACCAAATCATCATCTTCAAACTCTCTTATCCTCATCTCCCTAGTGAGGTAAACAGTAACCAAAATCGAAGCCAAGTTAATAACCACTAAAAGAAATTGGAAAACCAAGGAAAAATTTAAAAACTGACGAGATAGAAATAGATAAGTAGAGACAAGCAAGGGCAACTGACCTAAGAACAATCTCGCAAGGAAGATGTTCCGTTTTTTAGCAAGAAAAGTTTTCATTTCTTTGCTCCTTTCTTTTTAGTTAAAGCAAGATAAATCATAACCGCAATCATATAGGCTATAGTATAAAATAGCTGATACCAAGCACTCTCCCTAAGCGGATATAGAAAGATGGACATGATTAGATACAAGATGAAAATGACAAGTATTTTTTTCTTCATAAGATTTCCTCCTAAATGTTTGTTGAGCTAGAACCTTTACACTATTAGTATAGCACTTATTTTGACCTTGGATCACTCAAATCACGAATGGTCATCAAAACATCTTGAATTGTAAAAAATTTAAAAAGCAAGCACAGAAACCATGCTTGCCTTATGAAAACTTGATAACATAAAGATCCAAAATCGAAAGCTACTCACTCTTACTTCCGTCTGTTCTCATATATTCTCATGATTGCAACAAGAATAGCAGCTGTCCCACTTGCCAAAGCGATAAGGGTAATGATAATGTTGAGGATTTCAGGCGTACTCCCTATTCTGTTGATAAGACGGAGTAGGGATATAACTGTCAACTGAATCAGGAGTATTGATTCTACTCTTATCAATGAAGTCAGTTGGTTTTCAACTGCATATAAAAAGGCTGGTAGCAAAACACAGGCTATAGCAATCACAAACAGATTGCTCCCTGTTTCTTCTCCCTTGTTCACTACAAATAGCATGAGAAGATTCGATGCTATAATCAACGTAGAACAGATGATAAAAAAGGATTTCTTATTCATATAGGATACCTCATAAACTATAGTATTTTAATCGATGACTGCAGACAGTACTTCTTTCCACAAATCTTCTAATCATCAACCGACATCGAGTGAATCGTTAAAACCTGACGAAAGACTTGATTTTGACAGGTGGTATTTAAACTAGTATTAGGATAAGTTTCCACAAGCTTCATAACGGTATAGAGACCAACTCCTCTCTCCTCTCCTTTAGAGCTTGCTCCAAAGGAGAAGATTTCAGAAATATCTATTCTCTCTTCTTTGATGGAATTTTCGATGATGAAGGTCTCCTGTGCTCCATTTTTTAAAAAGGCGATTGAAACGTGAGGTTGACCAACCTCTACACTGGCTTCAATAGCATTGTCACAAAGGATAGACACAATGGTTAGAAAATCAAGTAGTCTCATCCCCTCGACCTGAATCTCCTCAGGAACTTCGACATTAAAGACAATATCCTTTTCTCTAGCTTTTATAAATTTTCCTGCTAGAAGACTTTTGAGGCCTTTATCACGAATATTCACCAATCGGCCCAGATCATATTTATTGTCCTGCAATTTCTGACTAGAATCCTTTAAGACCGAGTCGTAGACCTCTTTTATCTGCTCCATATCCTCCTCTTCAATACCCAGACGTAAACTGGTCAAGAGGTTGGTGTAGTCATGACGAAAACTCCGTACTTCCTTGTAAAGTTCCTCTATATGCCGACTATAGCGTTCCATATCTCTGTAGCGCAAGGCCTGCTCTTGGTTCAGTTTTTCCTGAAGTTTTTCCTTCAAATATGTATCTAGCTTCTTGACAATTCCCATAAAAAAGAGGAGGTAAAACACTAGAATCAAATGGCGAACAATCTTTGATTGGATAACTTGTTCATATTCAAAGAAAGACAAAGTTTCCATGACTAGAAAGTAAGCCCCCATTATCCAGTTAATCGTAGTCAGAGATTTTTGAAAATCTTTATCTAGACTCTCCCTTCTCAAGCTAGTGAAATCATAGTCCAACCATTTCAAAAAGACTAATACTATGGAGCAAACGAATAGCATAATCAACAAAAAGACAGGATTTCCATCTCCATCTACAATCCCTTTCCCAAAAAACGGAAACACAAAATAGGAGACACTTCTGTAAAAGATATCCATCAATACAATTGGAAAGAGACCATAAAAGAAAAGGAGTCTTTTAGAAAGTCCTCTTAACAATAAGAAAGACAAGCTGAGGCCGAACAAGGGTTCTATAAAGTATGACAGATAGTCAGTCAAGACTAAATAATTAAAAGTTGTAACAATTGCTGCTAGAAGAAATTTTAGAAGAAAGGCCTTAAAAATTCTATCGAAAGTGAGACTAATTCCATCTACCTTAAAGAACATGATAATTTCTAGCCCAATAATAACTAGTGTATACAATATAATCCAAATATTATACATAAGCTCTCCTAACTCAATGTAAGTTATTGATGGCCTCAGACACTTCTCTGACCTTATAACGCGCAATCATACAGCTTCCTCCATTGGGAAAGAAAAGGAGTTTTTCTTTCTTATCCAAACGAACCACATTGGCTGGATTGATGAGAAAAGAGCGATGGCACTGCAAGAGACGGGGTTCCTGCTTGAAAACCTCCTCTAAACTCGCTGTAAATTCCAGCCTATCTGTCTTGGTATAGAGAATAACACGATGGGCTCTGGGCGACGTTTCGAGATAGTAGACCTCTTTAAAAGGATACTGGAATTGAGCAAATTTTGATTTAAAATAAAAGCAATCTTCCGCCAGACTTTTACTATCTTGACTATTGGCATAGAGGAGGGCTGTCTCAATCCGAGATTCAAATTCCTCTGCCGACACGGCCTTGTCAATGTAGTCCAAAGCAGACACTTGGTAGCGAAAGGACAGGGGCATAAACTCCGAGTGAGTTGTCACAAAAACAATCAGGGCATAAGGATCTCGATCCCGAATTTTTCTAGCCACTTCCAGCCCCTTCATCTCCTCATTTCGAATCTCAATATCCAAAAAGAATAGCTGATGGGCCCCCTTCTCATGCACCTCTGCCAGCAGTTGATCTGGCTTACCAAAGACTTCAAAAGAACTCGGAGTGATATGATGTTCTTGCAAGAGTTTCTCAATGGTCGTTTCAATCCTAGTCTGTTGGGAAAAATCATCTTCTAAAACAAATATTCTCATCTTCTTACTCTCCTTGTTTCAATTTCTTCCTAAAAAGAGAATAGCAAAAATACTATGATACAAGCCCACCAAATCCTAAACAGGCCTTCAACGCTCCTGAAAGGTAGCTTGTTCCTCAAATAAGCATGATAATCTTACCACTATTTTATCATAAAATCTACTCATTGCCATTCAAGACATTTCAATGACAATTAAAGATTTAAAGGCGAAAAAGGAGATAAAAGTGATAGACTGACAGTATCAAAACACAGTTGCTAGAATCAAGACTAGCACCCAGATTAGAGGAGGAATTCTCATGACAGATATAGACCCCATCAAAAGAGCTCAGACTTTGATTACTGACTTAAACAAAGCCTATCAAGCATGCAAACAGGCAAGCGCTGACGACGTCCGCTTTCAGGAGCAACTAAACTCTATTCTTGGTTTTCTAGCCAAGGCTGAGACAGTGGATAATCGATTCTTGATTGAATTGGAAAAATTTTACCAGACTTCCAGTCTTCTCATGGGACTCAGCACTCTCGATCCAGATGCTCCTACTCGTGCCGCTTGGCGGGCCTATGACCGCTTCCACTTTGACCAGGTCAAGACCAAGTTGAGCCTCTACGGACCAACCATTATCCTGTAGCAACTAAAAAGAAGCTGAGACAAACGGAACTCAACTTCTTTTTTAGTGTCATATAGGCAATGTTAATCCTGCATCTGACGTTTTACTTGATAAGGTAGGTACAAGACTAGTAAAACCAAACCAGCTCCCAGCAAGGCTAGAAGGGCTAGTTTTTCTTGGAAGGTAATCACCCCAACAACTAATTCCACTACTAAAACCAAACTGGTCAATCCTCTGACCACTGCCTGCAAGCCCTTTTCCTTTTGCCCCTTGTCCAGCGGAAAAAGTTGGGTCAAATACTGGTAGTCAAAGGCATGATAGAGGGCCAACAACTGGAAGAGCAAGAGGTAGTTAAAGAGAACTACCACTGCTGTCGCAATCCAAGCTTGCTCGATAAAAACCTGCGCCAGTATAGAAAGCAAGAGCAGACGGAGACTGAGCACAAAGAGGTCTCCATTTCGCAGATAAGAACGCAGATAGAGATTTTGCCAAATCTTTCCAGGCACCTTCTGAACAACCTTTAGGATAAAGTCCAGATAGGCACGACGCTTGACGCTGTTTGAAATTCCCTTGACCTGCGTAAAGAGGGCAAAGAAACGAAGCAAGACTTGCTTGCGCTTGCTTTCTTGGGAAATGACATAGTCCCAGTCCAGTCCAGTTTCCGTGAAAAATTTACTAGCCTTTTGACGAAAGAGGAAATATTTACCTACTCCCAATAAAAGCACATAGACCAGAAAAACAGGCAAACCATAACCCATTGCCAAAAATAAGGGTGCAAATAACAGCAAGAAAAGAGTCTGGAAAAAGAGCCAAAAGAATAGGGAAATGCCAGTTTGATGCTTGAGATGGAGCTTGATTTCCTCTTCTCCAACTAAGAGAAAGAGCTTGTCTGGAGCCTCCATATAGGTGGCAATTCCTCCCCAAAGCAAAAGCAAAATAGAGGTAATACCTACAAACAAAAGAATAGGCCAATGATTTTCAGGAAAATGTTGTAAAAGTTGACTGTACTGGTAGGCTAGAAAGCCCAGCAGAACAAGCAGGAACAAGACAAAGTGGTCATTAAGAACATAGCGCAGATAGCCGACACACTCCTTACGAAAAGCCTGCTTTCTCTTTAAAAACAAGTCTTTCATAGCTCCTCCTCTTTGGTCAGAGCCAAGTAAATATCATTCAAACTAGCCTCAGGCATATCAAAGGCCTCGCGCAGTTGCGCCAGATTCCCCTTAGCACGCACCTCACCCTTATGAAGAATGACAAAGGCATCACACATCTTCTCCGCCGAATCCAGCACGTGGGTACTCATGAGAATTGACTTGCCCTTTTGCTTTTCCAATTCTAAAAGTTGAATCAAGTCAGCAATAGCCAACGGGTCAAGACCAAGGAAAGGCTCATCCACGATGAAAAGACTTGGATCCACCACAAAAGCACAAATAATCATGACCTTCTGCTTCATCCCTTTTGAAAAATGAACAGGGAACCAGTCTAATTTCTGGTCCAGACGGAACATCTTTAACAAGGGTTCTACTCGCTCAAAAGCTACTTTCTGCTCAATACCATAAGCCATGGCAACCGTTTCGATATGCTCTCTGAGGGTCAATTCCTCATACAAGCTAGGTGTCTCAGGAATGTAGCCAATTTGCTTGCGGTAGCTAGTCGCATCTCCTTGCAGGGTCAGACCATTGATATTGATGGAACCGCTATAAGGTGTCAACAGACCAATAATCTCATTGATTGTTGTTGATTTCCCAGCACCATTGAGACCAATCAAACCGACCAACTGCCCACTTTCAACAGTAAAAGACACATCTTTCAAGACAGGGACATGGACATAGCCACCTGTCAGGTTTTTAATTTCTAACATATTTTCTCCAAATCTGGTATAATGTAGCTATATTATATCAAAATTCAATACAGTAGAGGTAGATTTTATGTCAGATTGCATTTTTTGTAAAATCATTGCAGGGGAAATTCCTGCTTCAAAAGTATACGAAGATGAGCAGGTTCTTGCCTTTCTTGATATCTCTCAAGTGACACCAGGACACACCTTGGTCGTGCCAAAGGAACACTATCGCAATCTTTTGGAAATGGATGCTACTAGCGCCAGCCAACTCTTTGCCCAAGTACCAAAAGTAGCTCAAAAAGTCATGAAAGCTACCAAGGCTGCTGGTATGAATATCATTGCCAACTGTGAAGAAATCGCAGGGCAAACAGTCTTTCACACCCACGTTCACCTTGTGCCTCGCTACAGTGCTGACGATGACCTCAAGATTGATTTTATCGCCCACGAACCAGACTTTGACAAACTTGCTCAAGTCGCTGAAACCATCAAAAACGCTTAAGGAGTTGCTATGAAATTATCCAACCTACTGCTATTTGCAGGAGCTGCAGCCGGAAGTTATCTGGTCACAAAAAATCGCCAAACCATCACAGATGAAGTCTTGAATACCACTGACCGCGTTCAAGCTATCAAGGACGATGTGGATATTATCCAAAACAGCCTGCAAATCATTGACCAGCAAAAAGAACTTATCAAGGAATACCAAGAAGACCTGACTTACAAGTTTAAGGTTTTGGAAAAGGATATCCAGACTAGACTAGCTGTCATCAAAGAAACACAGGAAATTGAAGATAAGTAAAAAGAGCCCAACGGCTCTTTTTTAAAAGGTAAACAAGTTATATCCCATCAACTATACATCATAATTTAGGTAACTCATACTCAATAAAAATCAAAGAGCAAACTAGAAAGCTAGGCGCAGGCTGCTCAAAACACCGTTTTGAGGTTGTGAATAGAACTGACAAAGTCAGCTCAAAACACAGTTTTGAGGTTGTAGACAAGCCGACGCTGACGTGGTTTGAGGAGATTTTTAAAGAGTATCATTCACCATTTCACAACTAAATCGAAGATTTTCCGCCGTACTGAAAACGAGTCTGGGATAAAAGTCTAATCTTCAATATAAAAAGCGAACAAAACGAGTTATCTGACACTCAGAATTCTGTCTTGTTCGCTTTTTTATCTAATCTATCGATTTTTAAAATTTATAATAAAGAATTCCTGAAATCAAAATCTTTTTGTCTCAGACTCGTCCGGAAACTTTGAGACCTAGGCTCAAAGTTTAGGTATGGAACTTCGAAGAAGATCGCTACCGTCCGTCATTACTTAAGGAAAGTCTTAAAAAATCTATAAACAAAAAGAGCCACTCGGCTCTTTTTGTTTATACTCAATGAAAATCAAAGAGCAAACTAGGAAGCTAGCCGCAGGCTGTACTTGAGTACGGCAAGGCAACGCTGACGTGGTTTGAATTTGATTTTCGAAGAGTATTATTCTCCTTCAAAGGCATCTTTAATATGGTCAAAGAAGCCCTTTTTCTTTGGATTGACTTTTAAATCACCAGCAGCTGCAAATTCTTTCAAGGCTGCTTTTTGACGATCGTTCAAGCCTGTTGGTGTTACGACATTAACGGTAACATATTGGTCACCAACTGCACCACCACGAAGACTCGGAGCTCCTTTGCCACGTAGGCGGAATTTCTTACCAGTCTGAGTCCCCTCTGGGATAACCAATTCAACATCACCGTGAACAGTTGGAATATCTACTGTGTCACCAAGAGCTGCTTGGACAAAGTTGAGGTTGAGATTGTAGAAGATAGTAGTTCCTTCACGTTCAAACTTATCGCTGGCTTCCACAGAAACAACCACGTACAAGTCACCATAAGGTCCACCGTTAAATCCAGCTTCACCTTGACCAGCTAGGCGAATTTGTTGACCAGTTTCCACACCAGCAGGAATTTTGACATGTACGCTATGATCTTGTTTTTCATGCCCTGTTCCGTGACATGTTGTACATGGATCTTTGATTTCTTTTCCGCGACCATGACAGACATCACAGGTTACTTGACGACGCATCATACCAAGCGGAGTCTGCGTATCGACGTTAATGACACCAGCACCATGACAGCGTCCACAAGTGACTGGACTGGTTCCTGGCTTAGCACCTGAGCCATTACATGTACGACAGCTTGCTTCACGGTTGTATTTAACTTCTTTTTCAGCTCCAAAAATAGCTTCTTCAAAGGTCAAGTTCACACGATACTGGAGGTCATCCCCTTGGCGAGGAGCATTTGGATTGCGTGAAGCACCGCCTCCGCCGAAGAAACTTGAGAAAATGTCCTCAAAACCACCGAAGCCACCTGCCCCATTGAAACCGCCAGCTCCACCACCGAAGCCTCCAAATCCACCATTGGCGCCTGCAGCACCATATTGGTCATAGGCAGCCCGTTTTTGGTCGTCACTCAAAGTCTCATAGGCTTCTTGAACTTCCTTGTACTTTTCCTCAGCACCAGGCTCCTTATTGATATCTGGGTGATATTTTTTCGAAAGCTTACGATAAGCCTTTTTGATCTCGTCTGCCGAAGCGTTTTTTGACACCCCCAGACGATCATAAAATTCAGTATTGTTCATACAAGATACCAAGACCGTAAAATTCGACTGAAAAATAGGAAATCTGACGCTGGAGCGATGCTCCTAGACAGATTTATCTTTTTTCCGAGAATTTAGGTCGGGTTCAATTCCTTTCTGTTATATTAAGTAAGAAATTTGGGAACCCGTGTTCAATTCCCTGAACACATTTGTTCCTTTCTTTCATATTGATGAGACAAAACCCAAACAAATGATATTCCGTCCCTTTTTATCGAAAAACAGAGGCTGGGTTGCAACCTCTGCAAATAAGTAAATTAACTTTATTTTGATTTTAAATATCCTATAAGTACAGAAATATTTATATATTTTTGTCTCTTCTTAGTATTTGCTATAAAATTCCAATAGATTAGAAGGAATACACCGACAACCCAAATCATGCCCATTATAAACGATATTATAAATTCTGGTTTTTGTATGGTTGCTGATACTAGTGCTGATACTAGCGCTGACAACAATACTGAAGTAACAAAATTCCTTACCGCTTCATCATTTTTGACACAATTCTCATGTTCAGCTAATATAATTTCTCTATATCTAGCCAAATATACTGCTGGAATATTATCTATAAAATCTTTTGCAGATTCATAACTATCAGCTTTATCACAAAAATCATTATAAAGTTTTCGTGTACTTTTTAGATACTCTTCTGTTAATACACTCATCTTATTTTTCCGTAAACTCTCCGTCTACGACGTCATCGCCTGCGTTTCCTGTTGCTTGTGCGCCTTCTGCTCCTGCTTGAGCTTGTTGAGCTGCTGCGGCTTGTTCGTAGAGTTTAACAGCAAGTCCTTGAGCTTTTTCGTTCAATACTTCAAGTTTTGCTTTCATGTCGTCCAAGTTGTTGTCTTCTTGAGCTTTCTTAAGGTCATCAAGGGCAGCTTGGGCAGCGTCACGTTCTGCATCGAAGCCTTTGCCTTCAGTTTCCTTGATTGTCTTTTCAGTTGCGAAGATAGCTTGGTCTACTTCATTACGAAGGTCAACTTCTTCTTTACGTTTCTTATCTGCTTCAGCATTTGCTTCTGCATCTTTCATCATGCGGTCAATTTCTTCGTCAGTCAAGCCTGAGTTTGATTGAATCACAATAGTTTGTTCTTTTTGAGTTCCAAGGTCTTTGGCCTTAACAGACACGATACCGTTCTTGTCGATGTCAAATGTTACTTCGATTTGAGGAATTCCACGAGGTGCAGCTGGGATATCTGTCAATTGGAAACGTCCAAGAGTCTTGTTATCTGCTGCCATTGGGCGTTCACCTTGAAGAACGTGGATATCAACGGCTGGTTGGTTGTCTGCCGCAGTTGAGAAGACTTGTGATTTAGATGTTGGAATTGTTGTGTTACGGTCGATGAGTTTTGTGAAGACACCACCCATTGTTTCGATACCAAGTGACAATGGTGTTACATCAAGAAGGACAACGTCTTTGACATCACCAGTGATGACACCACCTTGGATAGCAGCGCCCATGGCAACTACTTCATCAGGGTTTACTGATTTGTTTGGTTCTTTACCAGTTTCAGCTTTAACAGCTTCTACAACGGCTGGGATACGAGTTGAACCACCAACAAGGATCACTTCGTCGATTTCTGACAAGCTCAAACCTGCATCTGAAAGGGCTTGACGAACTGGAACTTTTGTACGTTCTACAAGGTCACGAGTCAAATCGTCAAATTTCGCACGAGTCAAAGTCATTTCCAAGTGAAGAGGTCCAGCCTCGCCTGCAGTGATGAATGGTAAGCTGATTTGTGTTGAAGTTACACCAGAAAGGTCTTTCTTCGCTTTTTCAGCTGCATCTTTCAAACGTTGCATTGCCATCTTGTCAGTAGACAAGTCAATACCGTTTTCTTTCTTGAATTCTGCTACCAAGTAGTCAATGATTTTTTGGTCAAAGTCATCACCACCAAGTTTGTTGTCCCCTGCAGTTGACAATACGTCGAAGACACCGTCACCCAATTCAAGGATAGAAACGTCGAATGTACCACCACCAAGGTCAAATACCAAGATTTTTTCTTCTTTATCAGTCTTGTCCAAACCGTAAGCAAGGGCTGCTGCAGTTGGTTCGTTGACAATACGTTCTACTTCAAGACCAGCAATTTTACCAGCGTCTTTTGTTGCTTGACGTTGAGCGTCGTTGAAGTAAGCAGGAACTGTGATAACTGCTTTGGTTACTTTTTCACCAAGATAGTCTTCAGCGTATCCTTTCAAGTATTGAAGAATCATAGCTGAGATTTCTTGTGGAGTGTATTCTTTTCCATTAGCAGAAACTTTTTCAGAAGTTCCCATTTTAGATTTGATAGAGATAACTGTATCTGGGTTTGTAACTGCTTGACGTTTCGCAGCGTCACCAACAATGATTTCTCCGTTTTTGAATGAGACTACAGATGGAGTTGTGCGGTTTCCTTCTGGGTTTGCGATGATTTTACTTTCAGTTCCTTCAAGAACTGCTACTGCTGAGTTTGTTGTACCTAAGTCAATACCGATAATTTTAGACATGTGTTTTTCTCCTTGTTAGTTAATTTTCTTTTTTTATATTTCCCTTAAGTGGTGGGGACGTGAGCAACTCCCTTCGGGATTTCATCACTTATTTTTGAGCCTATTGTCTCAAAAATCCCCTGTTTCAGTAGCAAAAGCTACTGAAACTTTTACCACGGCGGGAAATATCTTCCTTGCAAGCCTCCGGCTTGCCTCTTATCTTTCTTCATAGTTTATTGTCGTTTCGGACAAGTTTTCTATTATGTAAATTGCGACACGAGAAGTTGAAATCGATTTTATTTCGACGACGAGTTAATAAGGAGGCTAGGCAAACGCCATAGCGATTGCCGTTTTCTGACGAGTTGCTTTAGCTACCGTCAGAATTGCCTAGTTGTAAACAACTACCATGGCTGGGCGTAGGATGCGATCATAGAGTTTGTAGCCTTTTTGGAAAACTTGGGCGATGGTATCTGCCGGGTGTTCATCGTCTGCTGGGAGAGTTTGGATGGCCATATGGTAGTTATGGTCAAATTTACCGTCAGCTGCGATTTCTTTGATTCCTTCTTCTTTCAAAGCGTGAATCAAGCTTTCTTGCACCATCTCCAATCCTTTTTTGACATCGTCTGTCAATCCTTCAACCGCGAGTGCACGCTCAAGGTTATCCAAAGAAGGGAGAATCGCTTTTGCTAAGTCCTGGCTACGATAACGTTGCATGTTTTGACGCTCTTCATTAGCACGGCGTTGGATATTTTGCATTTCCGCATGAGCGCGAAGGTATTTGTTTTCGAACTCATCTGCACGTTCATTCGCCAAGTCCAACTCAGACTTCTCAGGAGTTGTTTCTTCAGCTGTTTCCACAACTTCCTCTTCTTGAACTTCTTCTACTTCTTCATTTTTTATATCTTGGGCCATTTTCGCCTCCTTTAATGATTTCAATCTTAATGTACTTCGTAATGATTACTGCTGAGGTAGCGGTAAAAATCTGTCAACTTCATGGTCAAAACACGGTTGACCACATTGACTTGGTTGATTAGCTGTTGGTAATCCAGATTGACTGGACCGATAATGGCTAGAATTCCAACTCCCCGATAAGGAATGAGGAACTTGCTACTAATCACCGCTAGGTCTGCTAGACAGGACTCCTGACTGTCTGCAACACGGACGTTTTGCATCTGATCTTCACGCAACCCCTCACGAATCTCCAGAGCCACCTTTTGCGGTTGATCAAAGAACTGATAGACTGCTAGATTGGCAAAATTCAAGAGATTAACCTTGCCCGCCACCACAATGTTTTCGTTGAACATTTCCTTAAAGATATGTTCAAAGAGATCGATCACATTGTCCGTTGTTGTAAAGTAACGCTGGATAATCTGCGGAATCTCCGTCCGAATCTTGTAGTGAATATCTAAAACGGTGTGACCGAGGAAACGTTCCTGAATGATGCTCTTCAGTTTCAGCAAATCTTCCTGCAAGAAGTTCCTTGGAATCAGAAACTGACTGGTAACCGTTCGCGACTCGTCTAGGGTGAATACTGCCAAGGCTGTATGTTGCCCCAAAACAACGATATCAAAGGCTGTCAAACGTTGCCTGCTCGGCTCAACATCCAGTGCCACTACCGTACAGCCACTCAGGTCTGTCAGTAGATTAGCAGCTTCTTGCAGAATATCCTCCAGTTTGAAGAATTCCTGATCAAAGGCTTTGACAATCTCATATACCTCATTTTCAGCCAGTTGATCAAAATCCAGTGAGTGTTTTACATAGTACTGAAAACCAGCAATACTTGGCATCCGACCGCTTGAAGTATGAGCCTTTTCAAGCAAACCTTGCTTTTCTAGAGCCGCCATGTCATTACGAATGGTTGCACTGCTAGAGTTAATAGACTCTTGCAAGGCTTTGGATCCGACAGGTTCGTGCGTTTTGGTAAAGATGTCAATAATCAGATTTAAAATATCCTGCTGACGCTCTGTAACCACCTCATCACTCCTCTCTGTCTGACCAATTAGCACTCGATACATTCAAGTGCTAACTTATGATTCTATTATACACCCTTAGAAGAGAATGTCAAGATAAAAATTCAAAAAATTAGCACTCTTTTACCAAGAGTGCTAAAAATCAGTCTAAAGACCTAGAACCTTACTGTTTATCTACTCGATATTTCCTTTTTAGTCTGAAATAACCATAGATTAGATAAGAAATCATAAAGGCATATAGAGCAAAAATAACAAAGAAAGATTGCGACAGTTCTTCTCGAAACAAACTCATACAAACAACAAAACCTCCTAAGAAAGTAGCTGCACATGAACGAAGTCTATATCGCATAACTTCCCACCTGAGATTATTACTCATATAGACTTGATCCTCTGAAAGTATATCAGAAGCCGATTTACGAAGAATCGAACAAAAACCTGCTCCTATCAATTCCCAACCTCTATTTCTAAAATCTTGCAGTTCATGCTTATATTTTTTAAGAAATCTAGAATCATAGATACGGTAGATGACATCGTCTGGTTGACATTGGTCAAGATAGAACAAACCAAAACGACTAGTTCTATACCTCCAACCTTTCAAATGCATCTCATGTAAATATTCTTCTTTCTTGTCCAAATCAACAATGGTGAAAATCCGAAATTCTACTCTGCTATTCATTGTCTTACCCCAAAATTAGACAACATGCCTAGCGTTATTTATTAGATAATTCTTTCCACTTTTGACTCAATCTCCAAAAAATATAAGAAATCTGAATCGCAAAAACTATCAATAAAACCCAATCTATTATGAAAATCAAAAACACTTCCCAACTGAAAGAACTACCTCCAGTGACAAACTTTGAGAAAAACGGTAGTAGAGCTAAAAAGAGAAGCAAAATAGGAAGCATCCGCATTGTTAAAATCCTTTTGGCATAAAAAAATCTTTATTTAAACGAAAATATTATAGCAAAATTTACGCCAGTTTTTGAACGGCTGATGTAGATATTTTATACTTTCAAAATGTTTAAATGTGATTATTTATTTTTGAAAAATAGCTCACCAGCCCGACTGAAAGTGCTTATAGAATGATAATAAGTCGCCTGCCGAAAACAGCGAAAAATAGCGGTGTTATGCGGAGATAATCTGACGCGATGCGAAAATATATTGCATACTTATTTTCAACAATTTAGCAGAGTATTTTTATAAGTGTGATATAATAGAAGTATAATTTGTTCTGATAGTTTATTTTATGGAGAAGTAGATTTTTAGAATGCGGAGGGTTCAATATGGTTGAGTTTATAAAGTCTAAGAAAGAAATGAGTGAGGAGGATATTAAAGCAAATTTCATCACTCCTGCTATTGTAGCCAAAGGATGGAAAAATGGTGAGCATATCGCTTACGAAGAATACTTCACTGATGGTCGAATTGAAGTTAGAGGAGATAAGGCTCGTCGTAAAGAAGGAAAAAAATCAGACTATTCACTGTATTACCAATTTGGAACTCGAATTGCAATTGTTGAGGCAAAGGATAATAAACACAGCGTTCGAGCAGGATTACAACAAGCTATTGAATATGGAGAGATTTTAGATGTTCCATTTGTTTATTCTTCGAATGGTGATGGCTTTATTGAACACGACCGTATCACGAGAGAAGAACGTGAGCTGGAGTTAGACGAATTCCCTACTCGTGAAGAATTATTTTCTCGTATGACGAAGGAAAAAGGATTGACGTACGAGATTACAGAAGCTATCTCAACTCCATACTATATAGATGCCTTCTCAATGAAAACGCCACGCTATTATCAGCAAATAGCTATCAACCGTACTATTGAAACAGTTGCCAGAGGACAAAAACGAGTAATGTTTGTGATGGCAACAGGAACGGGGAAAACGTTCATGGCTTTTCAAATTATTCATCGCCTTCGAAAAGCTGGTTTGGCTAAACGAGTTTTATTCTTAGCAGATAGAAACATCTTAGTAGACCAAACGATGGCTGAAGACTTTAGGCCATTCGAAAAGGTAATGACGAAAATTACACCAAAACTTTTGACTGCTCCTGAAAAATTAAATTCTTTTGAAATTTATCTAGGGCTTTATCAGCAACTAACTGGTGAAGATGGAACTGAAACACATTATCAAAAATTTGACAAAGACTTCTTTGATTTAATCGTAATTGATGAAGCGCACCGTGGTTCAGCTAAGGAAGACAGTAACTGGCGTAAGGTGATTAATTATTTCAGTTCTGCGACACAGATTGGGATGACCGCTACTCCTAAAGAAACCAAGAATGCTTCCAATACGGAATACTTTGGTGAGCCAATCTATACTTATAGTTTAAAACAGGGAATCGAGGATGGTTTTTTGGCTCCATATCGTGTTATGAGGGTTAATTTAGATGTGGATGTGGATGGTTATCGTCCAGAAACTGGAAAAGTTGATACTAACGGACAATTAATAGAAGATAGGTACTACGGCAGGAAAGATTTTGACAAAACCATTGTCATTGATGATAGAACGCAAAGAGTTGCCAAGTTTGTTTCTGATTATATGAAGCAAAGCAATGCACGATTTGATAAAACAATTGTTTTTTGTGTTGATATTGACCATGCCGAGCGAATGCGTGCTGCACTTGTAAAAGAGAATCTAGACTTAGTCCAAGAAGACTATCGTTATGTCATGCAAGTAACTGGTGACAACGCTGAAGGAAAAGCTCAACTGGATAACTTTATGGATGTCAATTCTAATTTTCCCGCTATTGTAACAACGTCTAAATTATTAACGACAGGAGTTAATGCTAAAACATGTCGTTTGATTGTTTTAGACTCTAATATCCAATCCATGACTGAATTTAAACAAATTATTGGTCGTGGCACACGTCTTTATCCTCAAAAGGGGAAAGAATTTTTTACGATTATTGATTTTCGAAATGTTACCAATTTGTTTGCTGACCCTGATTTTGATGGTGAACCAGTGAAGGTTCTGGAAACGGGCGCAAAAACAAACAATGGTACTACACCTGGTTTTGTAAACGAAGGTGGTGACCCAGTAGAAAAATATATCGTTACAGACAAGCAGGTTACCATTCTTAATTCTACTGTTCAAGTATTGGATGAAAACGGGAAACTGATTACCGAAAGCCTGACCGACTACACTCGGAAGAATATCTTAGGTAGCTACGCCACTTTGAACGATTTTATCACAGTTTGGCATACGGCGGATAAAAAGAAGCTTATCTTAGACGAACTTTATAAAAAAGGAGTTTATCTAGATGCTATTCGAGAGTCGGAGGGAATATCAGAACAAGAAATCGATGATTTTGATTTACTCCTAAAACTTGCCTATGGTCAAAAAGAATTAACCAAAACGGAACGTATCAATAAACTCAAACAAAGCGGATATTTATATAAATATAGTGAGGAAGCGCGTGCTGTTTTGGAAATTTTACTGGACAAATACATGGATAAAGGTATTGGAGAACTCGAAAGCATTGAAACATTAAAACTTCCAGAATTTCAGATATATGGTGGAACCTTCAAAATCATCAATACTTATTTTGGAGATAAAAAACGATATTTACAAGCAATTAAAGAATTGGAGAAAGAGCTATTTACAGTAGCTTAATGAAAGGAAAGTATGTCAATTACATCATTTGTAAAAAGAATTCAAGATATCACTCGAAACGATGCTGGTGTTAATGGTGATGCTCAACGTATTGAGCAAATGTCTTGGTTATTATTCTTAAAAATTTATGATAGCCGTGAAATGGTTTGGGAATTAGAAGAAGACGAGTATGAGTCAATTATCCCAGAGGAATTAAAATGGCGAAATTGGGCTCATGCTCAAAATGGGGAACGGGTATTGACAGGCGATGAATTACTTGATTTTGTCAATAACAAGTTATTCAAAGAGTTGAAAGAGCTTGAAATAACTTCAAATATGCCTATTCGAAAAACGATTGTTAAATCAGCTTTTGAAGATGCGAACAACTATATGAAAAATGGCGTCTTGTTACGCCAAGTCATCAATGTTATTGATGAAGTTGATTTCAACAGCCCTGAAGATCGTCATTCGTTTAATGATATTTACGAAAAAATTCTTAAAGATATTCAAAATGCTGGGAACTCAGGAGAATTTTATACGCCACGTGCAGCGACTGATTTTATTGCCGAAGTTCTTGACCCAAAACTTGGAGAATCAATGGCAGACCTTGCTTGCGGAACAGGAGGCTTCTTGACTTCGACTCTGAACCGTTTAAGTAGTCAACGTAAAACTAGTGAAGATACAAAAAAATATAATACAGCTGTTTTTGGTATTGAAAAGAAAGCATTTCCTCATCTTTTAGCAGTTACAAATCTGTTTCTTCACGAAATTGATGACCCTAAAATTGTTCATGGAAATACTTTGGAGAAAAATGTTCGTGAATATACGGATGATGAAAAATTTGACATTATTATGATGAATCCACCTTTTGGAGGGTCAGAATTAGAAACAATAAAAAATAACTTTCCAGCAGAATTACGGAGTTCTGAAACGGCTGATTTATTTATGGCTGTCATTATGTATCGTTTGAAAGAAAATGGTCGTGTTGGAGTTATTTTACCTGATGGTTTTCTATTTGGTGAAGGTGTAAAAACTCGCTTGAAACAAAAACTGGTAGATGAGTTCAACTTGCATACGATTATTAGGTTGCCTCATAGTGTCTTTGCACCGTATACAGGAATCCATACGAACATTCTTTTCTTTGATAAAACAAAGAAAACAGAAGAAACTTGGTTTTATCGTTTAGATATGCCAGATGGTTATAAAAATTTCTCTAAAACTAAGCCGATGAAGTCAGAACACTTCAATCCTGTTCGTGACTGGTGGGAAAATCGTGAAGAGATTCTGGAAGGTAAGTTCTACAAATCTAAATCATTTACACCTAGTGAATTGGCTGAGTTGAATTATAATTTAGACCAGTGTGGTTTTCCAAAAGAGGAAGAGGAAATCTTAAATCCCTTTGAGTTGATTCAGAATTATCAAGCGGAAAGAGCGGCTTTAAATCATAAAATTGATAATGTATTAGCTGATATTTTGCAGTTGTTGGAGGATAAATAATGACACCAGAACAACTTAAAGCAAGTATCCTTCAAAGAGCGATGGAAGGGAAATTAGTGCCGCAAAATCCCAATGACGAACCTGCAAGTGAATTGTTAAAGAGAATTAAAGCTGAAAAAGAAAAACTTATCAGTGAAGGAAAAATCAAACGAGATAAAAAGGAAACCGAGATATTTCGTGGTGATGATGGGAAACATTATGGGAAGTTT